>JAWLHD010000320.1:0-5386 GCA_041690555.1 Anaerohalosphaeraceae bacterium | reverse complement strand
AACGATGCGCCGTTTCCCTTGTAGGAGCGGCCTCAGGCCGCGATGCGCAGGCGGTTTAAACCACCGCCGGTTATCGCCCGCGGAGCGGGCTCCTACAACGAACAACACGGCATTTCCCCTGTAGGAGCGGCCTCAGGCCGCGATGCGCAGGCGGTTTAAACCACCGCCGGTTATCGCCCGCGGAGCGGGCGCCTACAACGAACGATGCGCCGTTTCCCTTGTAGGAGCGGCCTCAGGCCGCGATGCGCAGGCGGTTTAAACCACCGCCGGTTATCGCCCGCGGAGCGGGCTCCTACAACACCTAGCAGGGCATTTCCCCTGTAGGAGCGGCCTCAGGCCGCGATGCGCAGGCGGTTGCAACCACCGCCGGTTATCGCCCGCGGAGCGGGCTCCTACAAAACACAGCGCGGCATTTCCTCTGTAGGAGCGGCCTCAGGCCGCGATGCGCAGGCGGTTGCAACCACCGCCGGTTATCGCCCGCGGAGCGGGCTCCTACAACGAAGAACGCGGCATTTCCTCCCGCACAAAAGCTCTCCCAAGCGGAAATCGGTTCTGGAGCGACAGGATAATGGGTGTGAAACCGCAGACTAAAAAAAGAAGGGGCGGGTTTTCCCGCCCCTGGGGGGGATTACATCGTGCCCTGGAAGATACTGACGTTGTTCGCTGCACCGCCTGACTGGAGGATGCTTGCCGTGTTGCCGATGTCACCTTGCACGATGCTCGCATAGTTGTAGCTTGTCTCGGTGCCCTCGCCCAACTGCGTAATGCTGGCGTTGTTAGCACTGCCGGTCTGGATGATGCTGGCATCGTTGTAATCAGCAAAGGCGATACCATCGCCCTGATTGATAGTCGCTTGATGGTCATTACCAAACTGATCGATGTAGGCGACACTCGCGTAGGAGTAATCCTGCGTGATCGCCGCCAGATTGCCGGACCCCGACTGGATGATGTCGGCGACACCATAATCAGAGACGTTCTGCTGGAGAATTTCGGCACTATTGTTGGCGCCGTACTGGGTGATGCTGGCGATGTTGTCCCAGCTGTCCACCTGACTGATGGAGGCGACCTGCCCGGCACCGGCCTGTTCGATGCTCGCCACGTCATTGAAGCCGATGTCCTGATTGATGGTCGCCGTCAGCATACTGCCCGTCTGATCGATGGTGGCGGAACTCATGTCCGTAAGCCCCGTCTGGTTTATCGTGGCAGTAGAGTCCGTCGCCGAAATTTGACTGATGGTTGCACTGGTGCCAGTGGCGTCCTGCGACACCGAAGCCAGCGATCCCCCGGAGGCATCCTGAGTGATTGTCACGGTATTGTCGTCACCTGCGGCCATCACCTCCGCCGTCATGGCCACCGCAGAGTTCGCTTGAGTGACGGTTATCGTCGCCCCGTTTCCGGTCTGTGAGACGGAGGCATCGGCCAAATCGACGTTGGTCTGGTTGACCGTAACGCTGTTGGATTCACCGTCCACTGCGACGGTTGCGTTATTGTCGTCCGCGTAGACGGCCCCGCTCAGTCCCATTCCCAGCGCTACACCCACTGCCATGGAAAGATAAGTCCTTTTGTTCATTGTATCGCTCCTCTGGGTTTTCACTGTTGCACGACGTTTGTGCTGTTACCGGTTCCCCACTGCCAGATGTTCGTGCGCAGCTGGTTTCCGTACTGCTCCACTGTGGAGGTGTTGTTCAAACCCTCCTGGAATATGAGCGCATCGTTGCCAAACCCGATCTGAATGACCGTCGCTTGATTCAGCTCGCCTGACTGCCGCACCGATGCGGTATTGTCATCCCCGTCTTGCAGCACGCTCGCCGCATTCAAGGCGCCAGACTGCCACAGCTCCGTGCTGTTGCCCGCGCCCAGCTGCGAGACGTCACCCACATTCTGCGTGCCCAGCTGCCAGCCCAACACCTGATTGGACGCACCGTCCTGCATCACGTCGATGATGTTTTGTCCGGGCGTCAGGAAAGGGGTGATGATCGGATCGGAACCGGGATCAAGGTCGGGCGACTCATCGGCGCAGACGTTCGTGGCTATCACGAACGACAGCGCGGCCAAGATCCCGGCGAATTGATAGCGAGGGAAAAACATGCCCCCCAGTCTGGCCGCAGGGGGCCACGTCTACCATCGGTAGAAGACCTGATTTGCTCAACGAAGCTTCTAATGCTTTGGCATGAGCCGGCTTGGGTCGGTGATTCAATCTGACGAGGTGAGCATTTCCTGTTCGCGTAGATAGGCACGGAGTACCGGGGAGTTCATATCCTCCGGGTTCTGCAATTGCCACAGGCCTTTCTTGATACCTTTGGCGATAAGGTGCACCACGGCGGATTCAATGGCATCCCGCACGCAAAGCTGGGCCGGCTCGTTACGCGTGAACCCTGCCTCGAGTTCCAACAGGCGTTTGAACTTCACGAAACGGAAAACTCCGGACTCCAGCTGATAGGAGTACACGGTTTTGCTCGTGGATACCGTGTCGAGGATTTGGCCGGTGCGTATGTCCACCGCCCTGAGGCTGATGGTCACCTGATCCATACGGTACATCTCCGAAGCGCCGATGCCGAAGTAGCGCGCCCCCGCCCCACCGGTTTTCACGTTGGTCTCGTATGCGACGATACCGCCGGTGAGAAGGATATTCGAGGCATAAAGCGGCGGTAGTTCGATGGGGGCCTTGCGCTGATCGCCGTTGGCACGGGCAATCTTCCGCTCGGTAAGCAGGTCCTGAAGATTTTCACGTTCCACAGGGACGAACCAGCCGGAATCAAGCGCCGCCTTCACCAACATGGAACCCGCCCCCTGAGTCACCGCCGTGGAGAAGGAACTGGCCGGCGACGGGCGATACTGCCCCGTCTGGTCGCGAAACCCATACACCGCGACCATGATCGGCCCCTTGGGCTCCGGCAAGGCCAGTAGATCGCTGAGCGTCTCCCCTGCCGGGGTCAGCGCCGGCGATTCGTGGGCAGGTACGGGCGATTCCCCGACCAACACCGCGCAACCGGTCTGGGCAGACAACAGCAGCAGGATCGCGCTCAACCAAACAGCCCGTTTCGGTCCGCTCATGCGCTTGCCAGGCATTTAAATCGCGTTGCTGATTTCAAAGGAAGAAGAGGCGCCCGTGTTCTTGTCCGTGGTGGTGATTCGCAACACACCGTCGCCCAAGTCGACGATGTCGATGACGAAATCACTGGTTTCAAGCGTACCGGGCACCAATTCACCGTTGGCGTCGAACAGGCTGCTGCTCATCGAGGCGGAGATGCGGCTCAGGATCGACCGTTGCAACATGTCGTTGAAGCGTTCCAGATCCGTCTGGGATTCACTGCCGAGCTCCGTGTCCGGGTCCTTCAGATCGTTCTGCGCCTGCGCGTTGTTGAGCAAAAAGGCCCCATTGAGCGGATTGCCCCCGAAGCTGGGATTGACCGGCTCGTACACGAGCTCGGTGGCATGGACACCGCTCGCAGCCAATGTCAAAACCCACGGGATCAGGACCTTCGTCATCACTCGCCCTCCCACAACTCGCTGGCGGCCATGTCCGGATCCCGGTACATGAGCCTGCGCATATGAAGTTGTTCGATGTTCGCAGCGACCTGCCTCGCGGCGGCGGCACCCACCACGTCCGCATCCTTGTGCGCGGGGAACAGGAAACGTTTGAAGAGGGTTTCCCCGCGATACTCCACCCAGATCAGGCTGCCCCAACGGGCCGACGGGCGCTCGTAAATGGTCAGGTTGACCGCCCCCATATCCGGCGGCTCCTGCCACGCCCGCACAAATCCCTGGTAGAAGGCATGGCCAATGAATGTCACCGTCTGGTCGGTGATGATTCCACCCAGACCATCACCGTCCAGAAGGTCGTCCGCCCCTCGGGCGCCGGGTGCATAAGAAAGACACAGCAACAGCAGACCCCAGCAGGCGACCGCCGCCGCCCGCCGAGCCTCGGCCCCGCGCCACACCCCCTCTGAGTCCTCGCCCATGCTTGCGTCCATTTGTCCAATCCTGACGGGCAGGGATCCGGTGCGACGGCCTGGTTCGGAAAGGAATCGCTCGCTGACCTGCGGGCGGCATTTGTTTCCACGGTAGGAACAGGATAGTCCACCGACCTTCGGATTCAACACGCCCCTATTGGTGGTTTGGCTTTGTTCCTCTATAATCTGCCCGCCCTGCCGGGGTGGCGAAATTGGTAGACGCAGCAGACTCAAAATCTGCCGGGGGCAACCCCATGTCGGTTCGAGTCCGACCCTCGGCACCAGTTCTTGTAACCCCTTGAACTGGCTATCAAACCATTGATTTTTCCGCTTTTTCTTCTGTCTGCTACAGCAGAGTGCTACAGAGCATAGCGGAATCATGGCTCGTCCTTTACCCTACCTCGTACGTCGAGGCGACACCCTCTTCTTCAGGATCGCCGTGCCCCTCGCACTGCGGCAGATCGTGGGCTGCCGCGAACTCACGCGGTCACTAGATACCACGGACAGACGAACAGCCATACCACGTGCGCTGGGCCTCGCCGCGATTGCGCATCAACTGTTTCAAGACATTCGAGATATGAGCGACGACGGGAAAAAGATGACCCCCGAATTACTCCGGGTCGTGCTGGAGAAGAAGGCGAAGATCCGGCTTGATAGACAGCAAGAGGAGCACGAACAAGAACTCGCGGACTTGCGTGAGGTGCACTCGAAGGCGCTCGAGATTGCCCGTTATCAGGGAAAGTCGGAGGCCATGAAGGAACTGCTCGGTATGGGTATTGCTCGTCCGATGCCACCGGTTCCGGTTATCCGCGAAGAACCGCGCGACGAAAAAGTGGCTGCGGGCAAGGGCAAGGCGGCTCACTCCTTGCAGGAGGCGTTGGCCATATGGCAGCGAAAGAAAAAAAGATCCCCATTGACGATCGAAGCCTACAAGAAGGCAGTCGATCGATTCGAGACGACACACCCGACTCTTATGGTCGAAGAGATCACCAGGGCGACCATCCGCGACTACGTGGAAAAACTCGAAAGGCGCGGTGGCGACAACTTGAAAGGGAAAACAATCAACAAGGAATTAGGCTTCATTCGAGCCGTTCTCACCTTTGCGGTCACAGAAGGATGGATAGAGACCAACCCCGCCAGCAAACCGCCCGAATTGGACGAATCGGACAGTGAAGAAAGACGGTCGTTCACGACTGAGGAGTTGCAGAAGATCTTCGATGACCCTCTTTTCACCTCTAGAGAACGACCGGACGGCGCCAAAGGTGAGGCCGGTTTTTGGATTCCACTTCTGATGTTATTTACGGGGGCGAGACGAGAAGAAATTGCCCGCTTGGATATTGCGAACATACAGAGTCAGGACGACATCCACTTCCTCCATATCAAGACGCTCAAGAGGCCGGGAGCCAAAAAGAAGTCACGAGAAAAAAAGAAAG
>JAWLHD010000319.1:0-5403 GCA_041690555.1 Anaerohalosphaeraceae bacterium | reverse complement strand
GCCGGCGCAGGAAGATATCCCTCCTCCACCAGTTCCGGGGGCAACTGATGATCCTCCCAGCCCATCGAGCAGTCCTTGCGCGTCGGCGGATGCTTGCCGCCATGCTCATTCATATACATCTCAAGCACAAGCCCGATCTGGTAAAGATCCGAATTCACCGCCACTATCTTCGCCTGCTGCCGCGCACGCGCCAGCGACGGCATCACCACCGCCAGCAGGATGCCGATGATCGCCACAACAACCAGTAATTCGATTAACGTGAATCCGTGTTTCATTCCACCTCGGGGATGCCGTAAAGACCAGCCCGCCAGGCGAGCCAATTCTCAGCGAGAACCGCCAGATCCTGGATGTTGACGACATGATCGCTATTCACATCTCCCTCCAGGTTGCCTCGCCGGCTGCCTGTTTCGCCCAAAACGAGTCCGTTGCCGTCATAATTCAGCACCACCAGGCGATAACCTTTGCACGGGTCAGGCGGATAGCCCGGCGCTGCCTGGTCCATGATCCCTATTACGTCGATAGTGCCCGTCGGGCACGCGTAATGCTTGATTCCATTCCCAATGCCAAGCAGGACGGGGAAAGTCCTGCCTGAGCCGTCTGTAATCGTCAAGGTGCGATTCGGACCCCAATCTTGAGGGTTAACAACCGACACATTCTCGATTCGTACCCGGCGACCCTGGTAATACTCCCCGCCCGTGAGTCGATTTGGGTCGAAGATCTCCGTGTTGTCTGCGTACTTAAGATCGGCTAAAGTAATCTCCTCAGGCTGCGGCAGGCCCACTCCGGCCTTAACCAGTTCAAGATTGAAGTCGAATGCCGGCAAGGTCTGGTGGTTCTCATTGATATTCAGCTTGCCGCCGTAGAACAGGTACGTGCCAGTTAGCCGAACGCGATCCCCTGCACGGAAGAGGTAGCCGGTGGCGGGGTCGTGGTTTAAACGCCATATTTCAGCCAGCCATTCTTCGTTGGTGTAACTGGCGGCGCCGGGCCCGTTCTTGTAGTTCTGTCCCATCCAACATACAGTTCCGGCGTGATCCTCGCCCTCGCCCTGCACCACAATCTGCCACTGTCCGCCCATGAACCACGATTCAACGGTTGGATCAGGCGTCGGGTCAAGCCACTCCTCCGGATTGTTGAGCAGAATGCCCTCCAAAGTTACCTGCCAAGGTCCACTGTCATCGAAAGAACTGGTTCCATCGGCGTGCACCGCCTGAAACTCCCTGTGAGTGACAGCAACCGGGTCGTCGGCCGAAGCGGGAACGCTTAAACACGCCAACACCGCTGTGATGAAGAATAGCCGGTGCAACATTTCACCTTGCCTCCAGAAAACAGTTGATTTACAAAGCGTAGCGCATAAAATTAGAAAAACAGTGCTACTGCGCATAACTTTATGCAATTATTGCTACGGAGTCAAGCGGCAAAACGCATTTTCTCGAAAGTTTCTTGGAGTACTGGAAGGGCTTTTTGCCCGCTCAAATCATCAGGAGCGAATAAATGAGTGAAGGACCTTTTACCGTCGATCTTATCGATGCCCCCGAGTATCAGCAACTTCTTGAAGGCGCGCCCCAGACCCGCGGGATGCGTTCCGGGCGTGTCTACCTCAAGCCGGGTGCCGAGTGCGGGCGGCACTCCACGCGTGCCCATGAAGAAATCCTGGTGTTCCTTGCGGGCCAAGGCATTGCACAAACCGGGGCCGACAACCAATCTGTGGCGGTCGGTCACGGCAAGGTGCTCTATATCCCGCCGCATACCGACCACAACATAATAAACGATGGGTCGGACCCCCTCGTGTACATTTACTGCGTTGCCCCGGTGGCCGAGACGTCCTGACTGCGCGGCATCCGGCTGTCGATAATCAGTGTAACCGGTCCGTCGTTGACGCACTCGATTCGCATGGAGGCCGCGAATATGCCCGTCTGAACATCCACGCCCTTTTCGCCAAGCCGCTCAATCGCGTACCCATAGAGCCGCTTGGCGGTCTCCGGTTCGGCGGCTGCATCGAAGCTCGGCCGCTTGCCTTTGCGGCAATTTCCGTAGAGCGTAAACTGACTGATCAAGAGAATTGCGCCGCCCACGTCGACAACGCTCAGGTTCATACGATCAGCTTTATCGGGAAACACCCGAAGACCCGCAATTTTCTCAGCCATCCAGTCGACGTCGCCCTCCGTGTCCCCTTTGCCCACTCCCAGAAACACCAGCAGCCCGCGCTTGATTTGTCCTGTAGTCTGACCGTCCACCTCAACACTCGCCTGCAGAACACGCTGCAAAACCGCACGCATATAATTCTCCTGAAACCCAGTCTACTCGGCATGATATATATAACCGCATGCATCGCAACCCACGATCGGTGAAGATACTGCTGCCAGCCCCGTATAGACTGTGTGAACAGACACAAAGGACCGGGTGCTACTTTGCACGTATTATGCGTATGCCGCGAAACATTTGTCCATCCGGATTCACCGCTTTGATTTCGATAAGATGTGTTCCCTCAGGCAGTTTGCCAAGGGGGGTCGACCAGATATGCCGACATGGGCGGGGCTGCGGAGGATTTCGCCAGTAGCGTTCCGGCACGCTTTCATGTCGGTCGCGGTAGTCCAGGAAAACCGGATCCGGCTCGTGTTTGTGCTGCATGGGCAACCATGTTCCGTTGCGGCCGATGCGCATGCTCACTTCTGCATCTGCCCAGGCATTGAAGATGTTGGCAGATATGCTGCCGGACTGCTCGGCGTCGGCGGTGACCGTTTCAGGTGCGTGTATATGCATCTGAAAATCTTCATCTCGCCCGAATACCTTATACCTGTGGCGATACGTATTGCCCTTGATGGTCAAAATGCCATACCCGTGCGGTGTTCCGTCCGCCATGAGCGTCTGAGGCACCGCGTATTCATTCATGGGACCCGACCACCAGGCGCCGCAGATAGTCCCGTGAATCACGTGATGATGCGGCCGGCTGCCTTGCCAGCCGTTTGATGGATCGAGGAAGCGATGCTTGTGCGAGTGCGTATGTGCGGCGAACGAAAGCGTATGAGGCCGATCTTCGATGATCCGGTAGAAGGCTTGGAGCTCTCCGGCGTTCCACGCGGTCGAATCGATGAACGGGATGTGCATCACAAAAACCACAAGAGCGTCTTTGGGTACGTGCGCGAGATTGTTGGCGACGAAGGCCAGTTGGTCCTGGCCAAGACCGCCCCGGTAGTATCGACGATTGTCGCCTTCGTGCCATGTGACCGTATTGAGCACCACAAAGTGGGCCGGGCCGTAATCGAAGGCGTAATACGCGGGGCCATAGATGCGCTGGAACGTCTCGTAACTTTGGCTCAGGGCCGGGGCGTCGAAGTTGCAGTCGTGATTGCCCAGGACATTGATCCACGGCAGGCCGATCTGCGCGATTGCGGCGTTGAGAGCTGCAAACAAGCCCAGATCATCGAACACGATATCTCCCAAGGAGATGCCAAAGGAAACATTGTCCGAAACGCCCTGTGCGACAAGTTCCTCCACCACCTTCCTGAGCATGTAATCGATTTCCGTGGTGTTTCTTGGCTGGGGATCGCCGAATATAATCACATTGAATTCGTCTGGCTCCTGCGTGGGTGTCAGCGCGAAGTCCACCGAAGCGGGCAGTGGCCCGGTGGGCGCGATGCCCGCAAATCGTGTGGCGGGGGAGCCTTTTGGGCGGTGCAGATAGTAGAATTGCGGCAGGTTGTATTCGTTGAGCGGGGCTTGGTAGTTGCGCGGCTTGATGACAAAGACCACTCCGTCGTGCTCCATCGGCAGTGCGTAGCGTCCTTGCGCATCCGTGAGCACTACCTTTCGGCCGTTGCTTACCCGTATCCCCTCTAACGGGACATCCCCCTCGTCGAAAACTCCGGAAGCGTTTTTGTCGGCAAACACCACGCCCGTAACTGTTTGTGTAGCCGCCGGGTCGGAGATACTCTGCGGACCCTCGGGCGCGGCAAGTCCCTGTAGGCCCGAGAGGGCGAAAACCAAAATCCATGAAACCCGAGTCAAACGATCACTGCCGGACTGCATAATACCACTTTCTCATAATCTGATATGTCAATGCTGCGGACCTCGCTGGTCCCCGACGGCGGACCGTCCCCCGAAGCCGACATCCGCCTCCGGCCAACCCACAGGATATCGAAATCACCCACTTATCGCAACCGTAGCCAAAAAAGTCTTTGCAGCAGACCGAATCTTGTAACCACCCTTAATTCTGTTGCACTTATGGAAATGGAAGGGCGGATGGATTCTATGCGCTGTCGCTGCAGAAAGATTGTTGAGGATGGAATGTCAAGCAATTACAGGAGTGAAAGCATGACAAGACGAGGCAGGTGTTTTGTACTTATGGGTCTTGGTGTGGTGTTTTTTGCGGCGTCTATTCAAGGGGCGGACTGGCCGCAATGGCGAGGGGCGCAGCGGGATGGCAAGTCGGCGGAGACGGGGCTTTTGCAGGAGTGGTCGGAGAACGGACCGGCGCTGGCATGGAAGACCGAGAAACTTGGCGGGGGCGACAGTGCTCCGGCGGTTGCGGCGGGGCGGATTTATGGTATGGCGAATCGAGGCAACGAGGAAGTTGTGTGGGCATTGTCCGAGGCGGGCGGCAGTGAGATCTGGGTAACGCCTCTTGGGCCGGCGTTTGCACAGCGGGCGTCGCAGGGCAGAGAGGGCCCTGCGTGCACGCCGACGGTGGACGGGGAGCGGCTTTATGTTGTGGGTCTGGCGGGCAATCTGGCATGTTTGCATATCAAGGACGGGAAGGTGCTCTGGCAGCGGAGCCTGGTGGAGGATTTTGGGGGGAGTGTTCCCATGTGGAGCTACCGGGAGTCGCCTCTGGTTGACGGCAACAAGGTTATCTGCACACCCGGCGGGCCAGACGCGATGCTGGCGGCCTTGGATAAAATAACGGGTGAGACGATATGGAAGAGCAAAGTGCCCGAGGCGCCGGCGGGGCAATCCGATGCTCCGGCGGCCGGCGGCGGCGGTTTCGGCGGGCGTCGAGGCGGCGGCGGACGGGGCGGTTTCGGTGGCGGCGGCGGAGCGGGCTATGCCTCGGTCATTGCGATCGACTTCGACGGCCAGCGTCAGTATGTGCAACTGACCGCGAGGGCTCTCATGGGCGTTGCGGCTTCGGACGGTAAGTTTCTGTGGCGATATGACAAGCCTGCCAACCGCATGGGTATCAACTGTGCGACGGCGATCTATCAGGATGGCATGGTGTTCGCCTCCTCGGCTTATGGCGGGGGCGGCGGGTTGGTCAAACTGAGCAAGGATGCGGATGGGGCCGTGAAGGCGGAGGAAGTCTATGCCACCACCGAGATGCAGAACCACCACGGCGGGATGATTCTCCTCGACGGCTATCTCTACGGCGCCAGCGGCGGCAACGAAGGCGGCGCACTGGTCTGC
>JAWLHD010000318.1:2189-5408 GCA_041690555.1 Anaerohalosphaeraceae bacterium | reverse complement strand
CTTGGGCTAAATGCCGACTGGCTTCGGCGAGTTGGCGGAGTGGTTACGCAGCGGATTGCAAATCCGTGCACACCGGTTCGATTCCGGTACTCGCCTCCACAATCTTTCAATGGGTTAGACGACAGAAGCCGGGCATTGCCCAGTGCGTCTAAACATCTGTCTAAACATTCCGTTTTTGTTCCGTTCGCATCTGCTGCGCCTGCGCCGCACGAAGTTTCTGGCGAATCTTGCGCGTGTAATGCTCCACCATCGCCGGGCTTTGCCCGGTCACGGCGGCAATCAGATCGTCGGCGCACCCGGCCTCGAGCAGCTCCGTCGCGGCGTTGTAGCGCCAGCTGTGAATGTCGTAGTCCAAAGCGCCGATCTCGGCGCGCACCTTGCGCACAGCTTGCGAGGCCCCGCGATAGGACCAGCGATTAGTGCCCCGCTCATTGGTCACGATGAAGACCGAATGGCGGCTGGCCGCGTCAAGCGCCTCTTGAAGTTCAGGAAGGATCGGCACCCACAGTTCCTTGCGGGTTTTGTTCTGGCGCACGAAGACCGACCCATCCTCGATATCGGACCACCGCATTTCCAACACGTCACCGATCCGTTGGCCAGTGCCGACGCACAGCTCCATCACCAGCCGCTCCCGCGAGCTGATCGGACACCTCGCGCGGTAGGCCGCGAGCAGGTCACGCGGCCAAGGCTCGCGCTCTTTCGTGGTATTGACCCTGATTTCCGGCACACCCTTGGCCGGGTTGTCGTCGCGCCAGCCGAGATCGACGCAAAGCTCCATGAGCACCCGCAACACGCGCAGCGAGTAGTTGGCGAAGTAGGGTTTGGTCGCGTTTGTGTCCCGAAGCCGGATCACGTCCTTACGTTTCATTTTGGTTGGGTTCGCCGCGCCCATACGGGACCGAAAGAAGTCCAGGTATTTATCATAGTCGAGCGCCGTCCGAGGCTTGAGGTGCCTATAGCGCGGCGAGGCGCGATAGCTTGAAATCAACGCATCAAAGGTACGCGAACTCACCCGCACAGGCTTCCTATCTCCGTTGAGAATTTCCGCGTACTCTTGCCAGAATTCGGGCGTCCCGAATTCACTTCGGAACTTTTGGGAAGACCAGCCGCGGCGCTGAAAATAAAGCCCATTTCTTTGCCGGTAGACGTGCTTGGGAAGCTCACGTTTGGTCATGGCGCAAATCAATCCTGTCGAATTCGTCTTCTACTTTGGGTGCCGAGAGTACGATTTCGATCTTTCGGCCCTCCACTGTGACACGACTTACCGCTTTTCCGGCTTGCTCAAACGCTTTCAGCAAGCCAAGTGCTTTTTGTTCTATGTTTGTCGTTGCCATCTCTCACCAACCCGCAGGCCCTTCTATCACTTAAAGTTCGCGCATCCGATTTGGCTGAATGTGCTCAAGTCGCCCATGCAAACTGTTATAGGGAAGAATCTAGACCGGGCCTGATTCAGCGGCAAGCAGGCCGCGAACCTTCGTGTTGGAATTGGCTGGAGAGTGTCAGTAACTGCATGCTAGATTTGTGACTTTTGGGCAACTTTTCAGATTGAAAATGCCCGTCAAAGATGGGCAGGCCTCTTTTTCGATTGACTTCCAAGAATTCAATGGGACTGACCAGCACCCACCTCTGCTAGCCCAAACCCACGACTTCCGGCTATGCCGCGCTCACAGGATTGCGACGCACACCAAGCCGCCGAAGTGCCGGTAGGGGTGTCAGTAAATGTATGCTGGAACAAGGGGGGCATAGAGGGCCGCCCCGCTCCCCCTCCGATGACTGGCGTCTACGGGGGATCGGGGCTGCGGGTCGTGCTGATTTCTACCTGCGGAGCACTTTGGTGCCTTAGCAGCGCCCCAAGGCCGATTTGGACGGATCTATAGCGGAGAACGGCGCGGCGATACGAGATTTCTCCCCGGCCCGGCCGAAATCCACCGCAAAGCAGGGGCGACTTTCTCGCGTAGTCGAAAGCTCCGGCTTCGATAGGTTGGAATACGCCGACAGACACTTTACTTGCGTTAAGGATCAATGCAACGTTCCACCTGTCACAGCTAGCGCACTTTGCCGGTCGCCCACCTGACCCGCAACCCAAGGAGAAAAAATTGAAGATCATCTATCTTGCAGTCGCTGTTCCGGCATTGGCGGCCTGCGCCGCGACTCCGCCAGTTCTGCATCATGCGTCGGCAAACGGCATTGCGGTGCGCTATGAGGCGTATGATGAAGTATTGACACTTACACCGGAAGCTCGCGAAATCGCCGTGCAGCACTGCGCAAAGTTTGGAAAATACGCCAACTACAAAGGTGGCAATGCAGTCAGCCCCCTCAGCGCTGAGGAAATCCACACATTCGCTTGTGAAGCCACAAAGACGGACGACAGCGCCATAATCGCAGCCCAGTCAGTCCGACCGACTTACATTCCCGTGCCTGTGTATCAACCGTATGCGTATTTCCAATAGATGCCTTCAGAGACTGCCCAGGCCGATCTGTTTTCCCACTCACAGGTTAAACTCACCTCGCACAAGTTTTTCCCACATCATGACAACTTCGAGCGCGGAGCTACGTTGCAACCGTGCCGGGTAACACCTGCAGCACCCACAATAGCTGCCCTTCGCCTCGCCCGGAACAACCGACCGCAATGGCAGGACGCCGCCGGTGCAAAGGTGCGAACTGTGGTCGCCCTTCGCGACGCGACCGGCCCAGAGCTGCCGTTCATCCCAGCCGCAGAGAACGCCCGGTCTCAGCCCGTAGCGGTCGCTCGTGATCGGTGCGATAGACTTCCGCTGCCTGCTCGAACCGGACCTCTGACATGATGCTCCTTCCTGAACAACACATCCATGCGGTTTAGGCGACAGCTCCTGCTGCCTAAGCCCATCTGTAGTTAGTGAATATGCGGCGGAAATTTGGTCCAGAGCGTTGCATGGCTCGCAGGTGTTGGATACCATTGATGCATCTTGGATTGGCCTTTCCGCTAAGAGTAACCAAAAGTTAGTAAATGGATCTCGAAGAGTTTGAAGAACAACTGGGAGCCGTATGCAACGATGCTGCCCTTGGTGATTTTTGCCAACAACACCTATTGCACGGCACTCCCTTCGTCTTTGATGGGCGAGATGCAGAATACTTCTCCTTTAAGAAGCGGATTTGTGGGCGATACGGCGTCAATCCTACAGAGGTTTTCGTTGTTGGCTCCGGCAAGCTCGGTTTCAGTCCGCTGAAAAAGACAGAATT
>JAWLHD010000318.1:0-2179 GCA_041690555.1 Anaerohalosphaeraceae bacterium | reverse complement strand
TCTCATTGGATTCTGATGTGGACTTAGCGATCGTCTCGGCGAATTTGGCAAAGGAAGTCGATGAACTCGGTTTAGAGTTTGAATATAGCCTTCGCTCATCCGAAACGTTTCTAACGGCAGGGCAGCGAGATGTTTACTACAAATACTTGCGCTACAAGGCTATCGGTTGGATGCGGCCAGACCTGATACCACATAAGTCTCCAATGAGGGATTTCAAAGAGTCTTGGTTCGAGTTTTTTCGCTCACTTTCTTATGGTCGCTCAGAGGTGGGTAACTACAAGGTGTCAGCAGGACTATTTGCGAGCCTGAGTCATCTTGAAAGATACACAATCGACTCTCTCCGAAAGATAAAGAACACACTGGAGGTTAAGGCCCAAGAATGACAAAGCAAATTCGCCCCTCAGTTACTAACCCTACAGTTGGCCAAATCTACAAAGAGATTGCAGACGGCATACTGGTTCTTGATCCAGACTTTCAACGTCGGTTCGTTTGGACTCAATCACATCAGGAGGAGTTTCTGGATACAATCCTGCAAGGCTACCCCTTTCCCGAGATCTATGTTTCGAAAGGCGAGGTGGATGTTGCCGCGATGAGAACCGTTCGTCATGTAATTGATGGGCAGCAACGATTGACCACGATAAAGAATTATATCGATGGAAAGTTTGAGAAGCGCTTTTCAAAGGTGCCTCTTTATCAGGAGCTCAGCGACGACGAGAAAGGTGATTTTCTGTCATATGAGATCGTGGTCCGGGATCTCGGTAAGATTGATGACAGTACTGTCAGGGAGGTGTTTCGGCGCATTAACCTGACCAAATTTAAGCTCGATAGTGTTGAAATTCACAATGCGATTTATGACGGCGCTTTTATTCAGACTGCCAAGTCCATAGTCGACGCATCAGATTTATCTTTGTTTGGTGTTTTCAAAGAAACCGAGTTTACGAGGATGGCGGACCTGCACTTTATACTACTGATCATGGCAACGTTTGAGGCTGGTGGTTACTTCGCGCAAGACAAAGAAGTCGAGCCGTTCGTCGAGAAATACAACGAAGAATATTCGAACAAGGAGCTAACGTATGACCGAATCCTCAAAGCTCTAAGGATCGTGGAGCATTTGGACCTGCCTTTGGATTCGATGTGGTTTAGAAAATCCAATTTCTTCACCTTGGTTTCAGAGCTTACCCTGAATCAAGAGCGGATACCCAAAGACCTAAAAAGCCGACTACAGGAGCTGGAGGAGCAAGTCATGAAAAACAAGAGAGAACCCGACTCCCCATTTGGCATCTACTACTCATATATGTATCAAAGCACAAATGGACGAAAGGCCAGGGTTGTTCGCTCAGATCTGTTTAGGGAGCACTGCCTGAGCGGCTAACCTTAGCTCCTTTTTTCGATAGAGGAAGGCAGAAGTAGTCTAGGTTTTGAGTTCGAGGAAAATATGTCCTGTTAGCTCACTGAGCTTAGGCCATGCTGTGGCCTTTTAATTGTCCGTCGCTGGGATAGGTTGGGAAATTAGTTTAGTTGAAGCGGCAGAAGGCCAATGGTCCTTTATTCCGAGTGATTTCATCGGTGAGGTGTAAACTTCACGGGTCCGGTGTAGACAGCGCACAATCGGCAAAAGGCGGAAATTTCGCAAACCCGGCCGTTCGTCGGCGAAGCAGCGAACGACAGTTTCCCGCCGATCTTGCATGTTGTGGCCATGCTGTGCCCGCGCCGCACGAACGTCAAGAAAGCGGCTGGCCTCCGGCATTCGCGGCAACTTGCCAAATTGACCGGTTCGGGGAATGCGGTGCCCCGCGCCGACAGTCCGGTGCGGGGCCGGAACACAACCTCGCCAATTCCCTCAACCAACTCGGTGCTAGATCACGCCACCTCGCGTCTAGGCATTCTTCCTATGTTCCGCCCTATTCCTGTCCAAGTCTAAGCATTTCTCCTCGCCAAAACAATTACATACCTAGTCTTGCAAATCCGTGCACACCGGTTCGATTCCGGTACTCGCCTCCATTTCCGGCCTCCGAGCCCCGCATCACCGGGTCTGCGCCGAGAGCGCCGGTTGCCTGAGCTCTTTCATGCCCTCGTGGAGATTCCCCCGACCCTCCGGTGCCTGGATGCGCCGTTTGCGCGCGGTCGTTTCGCTTTCTCGCCGTTCGGATGCGTGGCATAGTTTCTGCCACGTCGACCC
>JAWLHD010000317.1:0-5408 GCA_041690555.1 Anaerohalosphaeraceae bacterium | reverse complement strand
TTCCATGCCTGACGGTTGGCGATGAACCGCGTGGTTGAGGTCATGATCGTGTCGATGATTCTAAGATTGTTGGCCCGCAACGAGGAGCCGGTTTCGGTGAGCTCGACGATAGCGTCGACAAGCCGGGCCTTGACCTCGGTTGCTCCCCAACTGAATTCGACTTTGACGTCGATGTTTTTTTGTGCAAAATACTTTCTGGTAGCGTTTACCAGTTCTGTTGCTATCAGGCCTCCATTAAGATCTTCGGGTTTTTGCGCGGCGGCTTCATTCGGAACAGCGAGCACCCATCGCGCGGGATTGCTGGTGGCCTTGCTGTAGAGCAGCTCGCAGACCTCGTGGACGTCCGAATCGTTTTCAATGATCCAATCATAACCCGTGAAACCGGCGTCGAGCACACCGTCTTCGACATAGCGGCTCATTTCCTGTGCCCTAAGCAGGATCAATTGAATTTCATCGTCATCAATACGGGGAAAATAGCTGCGTTCGTACCCGGATACGTTGAAACCCGCCCGCTCGAAAAGATCGAACGTGGCGTTCTGCAGACTCCCTTTGGGAATACCCAGTTTCAATGCGCTTGTCGTCAAAACTCTTCTTTCCTTTCCATCACTTGGCTTTCTTTCTTTTTGCAGTTTTCTTTTCGGCGGTTTTGCGTTTTGCGGTGGTTTTTTTCGACGCTCGCGCAGCGGTCTTGCCGGCCTCATCCGTCTTACCGGCTGACTCGGCGGTTGACGCCAGGGACTTCTGGGAAGCTTCGCTCTGCCGTCTCAAAAGAGCGTAGAATTCGTATGCATTGGCGGCCGAGATGTGACGTTCGAGAAACCCCGATATCTCCTCGTCGGAGGCGCCGGGATCGACAAAGCCGTCAGCTCTGAGGTATTCGATCATTCTGGGCGTGAGTGGAACTGCATGACCGTCCAGCGCAGCCAGAAAACAGTAGTCCATAGCGAATTTGCCGGCCGCCTTGAAGCGTTCAAGTTCCTTGCGAGCCTGGCGTTTTCCCATTTGCTGGAGATCGACAAGGCTGACCCTGTCGCGCCGCCTGAAAATGGCATTGAGAACGTCGGCGACAACAGCGGCGGTTTGCCTCGTCTGGGGCGAATCTGAGCCGAAAACATCACAGATTTCCTCATTTCGCGATACTCGCAGGTCATTCAGGTCCACGAAATGAGACGCAATTCGCTTGCGAATGGCCTTGGCCGAGGCAGACCGCTGATGCTCGCTGATCACACCGTAGATGAGCGCCTCGGCGGGATCATCGAAGCTCGAACGGATGACTTTTCCGTGCTTTTTCTTCAGCGAACGATAAAGTTTGCTGATTTCCTTTGCGTAATGGGTGCTGTTTTTCATGATTTTGTGCCGAAAAAATCAATCGTGCTCCTCAGACGGTTCATCATCGGAGGTGTCTTCAGGCCGCTTGTATTCTCTGGCGGCGGCATCGATGAGCCGCAGCGTTTCGAGAGTCTTATGTAATTTGGTATCGAGGTGAAATCGCAGTTTTGGACAGAACTTTGACGTCAGACTCCTGCCGAGTCGGGCCTGGATGTGGCGCGCGGCGTGCTGAATCGCACGAAAAGTCTGCTCTTGCCGTCGTTCGTCCGCCGCCAAGATACTCAGTCCAACGTCTGCATTTTTCAGATCGGGCGAGACGTCAACTTCGGTAACGCTGACGAGGCCCTGAATTCGTGGGTCATTGAGCCTATTGGCGATGGTATCGCTGACCGACTCCCGGATTACGCGCGATACTTTTTCCTGCCTTCTGGATGGTTGCCCTGCTGTCATTATTAACCCGGTGAGTAGCTGCACATTAGAGCGTTCTTGCGACCTCGACGATTTCATAGGCTTCAAAAACATCGTCTCGTTTGATATCGTCAAAGCCGGCGATTTTCACACCACACTCCAAACCTGCCTTTACTTCTCTGACGTCGTCTTTGAAATGCTTAAGGGAATCGATGGTGCAGCCGTCCTTGATGACGATGTTGCCGCGAATGAGCCTCAGTTTGGCCTTCTTCTGAACGATGCCGCTGTCGACGAAACAGCCGGCGATTGTTCCAAGACTTGAGACCTTAAACGTTTCACGTACGACGAGCTTGCCAAGGTGTTTCTCTTCGAACTTCGGCTCCAGCAGACCTGTCATGGCGTCCCGGAGGTCCTCAGTGATCCGATAAATAATATTGTAGAAGCGAATGTCGACGCCCCTTGCATCGGCAATTTCACGGACACGATCTTCAGCGACGACATTAAAACCGATGATGATCGCTCCGGAAGCCTCGGCAAGCACGACATCTCCTTCGTTTACTCCGCCAACTGCGGCATGGATAATCTTGACTTTAACCTCCTCGGTGCTGAGATCGGTCAAGTACTTGATGAGCACGTCGACGGAGCCCTGAACGTCAGCCTTGACGATGAGGTTCAATTCCTTGATATTTCCAGCTTCGATCTGACTGAAAAGGTTATCCAATGTAATCTGCGACCGCTGTGCAAGGGATTGCTCACGGGTCTTTGTCTTGTTCTCCTCTGCGGCATCCTTGGCTTTGTTCAGATCGTCGGTACAGAAGAACCTGTCGCCGGCCTGCGGCGCCTCACTGAGACCCGTAACCTCGACGGCCATGGAACTGGTGGCGCTCTTGATGCTCTTGCCTCGGCTGTCACGAAGCGCACGAACGCGTCCATACCCGGCGCCGGCGAGGATCGCATCGCCCTTGCATAACTTGCCTTCTTTGATGAGCAAGGTAGCTACCACGCCCTGTGTCGTGGTCATCTTGGCTTCAATTACCCAGCCGCTGGCGGGAATCTCGCAATCAGCCTTGTAGTCTTTCAATTCGGCAACATAGTCAAGATGATCAATGAGATCTTCAATGCCTTGGCCGGTTGTCGCGCTGGTCTTCACGATTTCAGTGTTTCCGCCCCACTCGCTGGGAGTAAGTTCGTGTTCGGACAACTGACCGTATATGCGATTAATGTCGACTCCCGGCAGGTCAATCTTGTTGAGGGCGACGAGTATTTCGACGCCCGCGGCTTTTGCATGGTGGATCGCTTCGACTGTCTGGGGCATGACGCCGTCGTCAGCGGCCACGACCAGCACGACGATATCGGTCATGTTTGCGCCGCGCGCACGCATGGCTGTAAAGGCCTCATGCCCCGGCGTGTCGAGGAAGGTGACCTTTTTGTCCTTCCACTCCACGAGCGAGGCGCCAATATGCTGGGTGATACCACCGGCTTCACCGGCCGCCACCGAAGTAGAGCGTATACGGTCAAGCAGGCTCGTCTTACCGTGGTCTACATGGCCTAACATTGTTACCACAGGCGGCCGCTTTTTTACATTGTTGCGAGGCAGATTCTCAAACTCTGTCTGGAGTTGTTCCTGCAGCAGTTGTTTTCGTTCTATAGTCAGTTCTGTCCCGAGTTCCAGAGCGATCAATTCGGCGACATCTGCGCCGATGACCTGATTGGCATTGGCCATAATCCCCTGGCCCATGAGTTTTGCAATAATGTCGCCGGCCTTTACCATGAGCGCAGCGGAGAGTCCTTTGACCGTGATAGGTTCGCTGACGCTGGCCTTTTCGGGCCGCTCCAATTGACTGACGTCGAGTGTCTTCTTCGATTCGATTCGGCGAGCCGGTCTGGATCGCAGAGATTCACCACGTGCTGCAGCGAGCCTGGCGGCTCTTTCCTCAAAATCGCGGGCATGCACGCGCTTGTTGGTGGGAGTGCGGGTTTTTCGTGCGTCGCTTTCGGCCTCCGGCGTGTCCTTTCGGCGGCCGCGGGTGCGATCCCGGCCCTTTCCCTTCTTGCCGGCCACATCGACCCCCTCCGGAATCAGTGGTTCGGAAATAGGCTGATCGAATCTCGGTCGGGCCGGTCGTGCGGGACCTCGCCGCCGGGGCCGCAGTTCCTGGGGTTCGACGCTCTCTACACGAACGACCCGCGGACCCGTCAACTTGGCCGGTCTTGGCTTATCGAGCATTGGTCCGGCCGGTTTGATCTCTTCTCGCTCCGGCTGCGGTGGAGCGGTCTCAGTGTCGAGTGCAGAGGGCTCTTCTTGAATATCGGCGGCAACAAGTTGCTCAGTTTGTACTGGCGGCTCCACCGGCGCCTGCTCCGCCGCCTCTACAGTCTCGGCGGGTTGCGGCGTCTCAGCAACTGGGACTTCGGCGGCCTCCTCGATGCCTGCTATAGCCGGCTGCTCGGTCTCGACTGTCTCTTCGACCTGGCCTGTTTGCTCCTCAGCGGGTGTCTCCTCCAGCACAGGGGGTTCTTCGACGACGGGTTTGGGTTTCTTCTTGACGCGAACTTTTTTCAGATCGACTCGCTTGGCAGTCTCCACGGCAGTTGTGTGCTCGCAATCGCTGAACCAATCCCGGATGGTGGCGGCCAAGCCGGCCGAAATTGTGGACATATGGTTGGTGATATCCAGACCTTCAGCCTGGCACTTCTCAACGATGGCCTTGCTCTTGACACCTAACTCCTTGGCCAACAAGTGTACTCTTGTGGTTGCTTTAGCCAAACCAATATCTCCACTTCAAAATAAATGCGTTGACCGCCGACACGACTCAATGGCGGCTGACGCCCACAGCATCCCGCAAGTCAATCCTGCGTTTCACTGGATGCGGTATTCTCAAGTTCGTTGTTACGTGTACGTTCCTGGTCCATCAGATCTTCCGCCTGCTTCTTGCTCTTTTCAGCGGCCAGCCGTTTGGCCTCGTTGGTAGCGGCGGTTACGACGATCTGGGCAATCGACGGATCGACGCCCAGCTCTTCGACAAGAGGCTCAAACCCAACCTCTTCCAAGTCGAGAACGGAGATGATGCCGAGAGCAAGCAAATTATCTACGAACGTGTCGTTGATGCCCTCGATGTCCTTAAGGCAGACCGCGAGTCGCTCCACCTCCCGGTTATACTCCGATGGCGTGAGGATGTCTATATCCCAGCCTGTCAGCCGGGCCGCCAGCCGTACGTTCTGACCGTGCTTGCCGATAGCCAGACTTAGCTGATCTTCGCTGACTACGACAGTAGCTCTGCCGAGTTCAAAGCAGATGGCGATTTCACTTACCTCTGCGGGCTTGAGGGCGTTGGCAATCAGGACCTGCGACGAGTCGCTCCAACGCACTATATCAATCTTCTCGCCGCCGAGTTCATCGACGATGTTCCTGATCCTGCTGCCTCGGACGCCTACACACGCGCCAACGGCGTCGACTTTGTCGTCGTGCGAGTGGACGGCGATCTTTGTGCGATAGCCGGCCTCGCGAGCCAGTGCCTTGATTTCGATAATACCTTCGGCTACTTCGGGAACCTCCAGTTCAAACAATCGGCGGATGAAGTCGGGATGTGTGCGTGACAGGATGATACGAACCTGACTGACGGCATCGCGTACATCCAGAATAAGGCAGCGGATTCTCTCACCTGGGTGGT
>JAWLHD010000316.1:0-5422 GCA_041690555.1 Anaerohalosphaeraceae bacterium | reverse complement strand
CAACCGTTATACCAAAATTGTCAAAACAGACCTTATACGGCGCCGACCTGCCGAACGTGCTCATCCCCACAAATCGACCGCGGCAGCCGAGATACTTGTGCCACCCCTGCTCGACGCCCGCCTCAACAGCCACGCGCGCCGAAACTTCCGGCGGCAGCACGCTGTCTTTGTAGGCGGCGCCCTGCTCTTCGAACAGTTCCCAGCAGGGCATGCTGACCACCTGCGCCTTCTTGCCTTCCGCGGCAAGTTTCTCCGCCGCCGCAAGCGCCAGTTGGACCTCCGAACCGGTGGCGACCAGCAGCACGTCGGGTTTGTCCGCTTTGACGAGGACATAGGCGCCTCTTGCCAGATTACTCGCGCTTGGATATTTGGCCTGGTCCAGAATCGGCAGCCCCTGCCTGGTCAGCGCCAGTGCAATCGGCCGCTCCCGATGCTCGAGAACATATTTCCACGCCTGGGCGGTCTCGTTTGCGTCCGCAGGCCTGATCACCACAAGATCCGGAATCGCCCGCAGCGACGCCAGATGCTCCACGGGCTGATGCGTCGGACCGTCCTCGCCGAGGCCGATCGAATCATGAGTGAAAACGAAAACCGTCGGGTACCCGGAAAGTGCCGCCACCCGAACCGCCGGACGCATATAGTCGGCAAACGCCATGAACGTCCCGCCGTAGGGAATCAGCAAATTGCTCACGGCGATCCCGTTCATGACCGAGCCCATCGCGTGCTCCCGTACGCCATATCGGATGTATCGCCCGGTACGGTTGCTCGTCTGGAAGTCCTCAACGCCCTTGAATCGTGTGTTGTTCGACGGCGTAAGATCCGCCGAACCGCCGAGCACCAGCGGCATGTGCGGCATCAGTGCGTCCAGTACCTTGCCCGAGGCCTGCCGCGTCGCCAAAGGCTTGCTAACGTCGAACTCGGGCAGCAGCGAATCGATATCGACCGGGGGCTTCTTGTCCAAAGCGCACTTGAGTTCCCCGGCCAGTTCCGGATACTCCCCCGCGTACTTGTCGAACATGGCGTTCCACCTGGATTCCAGCTCGGCCCCGCGTGCACCGGCAGCCGCCATATGATCCATGACTCCCTCAGGCACATGAAACGACTTGTCCGGATCCCAGCCAAAATTCTTCTTGATGAGCTTGATCTCGTCTTCCCCTAAGGGCGCGCCGTGAGCGGTGTGGGTATCCTGAAAATTCGGGCTGCCGAAGCCAATGTGCGAGCGGAACTGAATAAGGCTTGGCCGCCCCTTTTCTGCCTTGGCGTTCTGAAGTGCCTTCTCCAAAGCATCCATATCGGTTCCGTCGCCTCCGACGATCTGCACGTGCCATCCATAGGCCTCGTAGCGCTTGGCGCGGTCTTCGGTAAACGACAGCGATGTCTCGCCGTCGATGGTAATATAATTGTCGTCGTATAGAACGATCAGGTTGTCCAAACCAAGGTGCCCGGCAAGGCTTGAGGCCTCCGACGAGACGCCTTCCTGCAAACAGCCGTCGCCCGCAATCACGTACATGTTATAGTCAAACAGATCATAGCCCGGCTTGTTGTACCTCGCCGCAAGGTACTTCTCGGCGATCGCCATGCCAACCGCGTTGGCCAGACCCTGCCCGAGCGGACCCGTAGTAACCTCCACCCCGGGAGTTTCCCCGTACTCCGGATGCCCCGGAGTCAGCGAACCCCACTGCCGAAAATTCTTCAGTTCTTCCAGCGATACGTCATACCCGCTCAGGTGCAGCAGTGAGTACAGCAGCATGCTTCCGTGCCCCGCCGACAGAACAAAACGGTCCCGATTCAGCCACTGCGGACTGTTCGGGTTGAAACGAAGGTGCCGCATCCACAATGTGTAGCCGGCCGCCGCCATGCCCATGCATATCCCCGGATGCCCGGACTTGGCCTTCTGCACGCCGTCCATCGACAGAAAACGAATCGTTTGTATGCAGAGTTCGTCCTTATCCGACAGGCCCTTGGTTCTTGTAGATAGCGACATTCCTGATTCCTGTAAAAAAGGGGTTCAACATATGTGCGACGAGCCAATACCGCCCCGCCGCCTGCGGGTACAATCTCGAATACGGCCACACAATAACCCCTGTGCGGACACTATGCAAGCTTTTTCACCAACGAACAAGTGGCCTGGGCGCTGCCATCCGCCCGCTCCCGGAAACATGACTCGCGCACAGGGATTCGACCGCCGCTAAACCGGCCGGCCGCCCCATTAGCAGGGCTCGAACTTGTAGCCGATTTCCCGCAACGTGTGAATAAAGATCGGATTGTGCGGGTCGGGTTCAATCTTGCCTCTCAGCGTCGTTACGAAACGATCTACGCTGCGGTGCCCTGCCAAGGCACTGTACCCCCATACGGCATTGAGTATCTCATCGCGCGTCAGCGCCCTGCCCGGACGCTTGACGAACAATTCCAGAAGTTTGTATTCCTTGGGCGACAGGTCGATTTCCCGCTTGTTCCGCGTGAGCTTGCGCCCGGGCACATCGAACACAAAATCCCCGAACATATACGTGTCCTGCCCCTCCTGCCGCCTCCGCCGCAGAAACGCCTCTGCCCGCGCCAACAGTTCCTTGATGCTGAAGGGCTTGGCAACATAGTCGTCCGCACCGAGGTTGAGCCCTAGGACGATATCCGATTCCTCGCCCTTGGCCGTCAGCATGATGATCGGCATGTCCAGTTTCTCCTTGCGGATCACCCGGCACACCTCATAGCCGTTGATCTCCGGCAGCATGATGTCGAGGATGATCAGGTCGGGTTTGGCGTCGAGGGCGGCATTGAGTCCCTTTTCACCGTCGGCGGCCGTGATGACATTGTAGCCGGCATAGGCGAAATTGTCCTTCAGGCCCCGAAGCATCGTAGCATCATCCTCAATAATCAAAACCGTTTCCATCGCGTACTCGCACATCAATCAGCAACCGTAAGCTCCACCGTAAACGTGCTGCCCTCGCCCGGCCTGCTGTCCACTGTGATCTTCGCATGGTGCGCATCGCAGATGAACTTCACAATCGAAAGCCCCAATCCCGCCCCTTCCGTCCTCCGCGAAAGCGACGTATCCGCCTGGTAAAACCTGTCAAAAACCCGCTTCATCTGCCGCCCGGTCATGCCGACGCCGTTGTCGACGACCGAGAAGCAGACGGCGTGTTCGGCCGCAAAGACCTTCAGCTCAATGCGTTTGTCCTCGCGCGTGTACTTGTACGCATTGTCCAGCAGATTCACCAGCACCATCACCATCGCATCCTCATCCGCAAGCACCGCCGGAAGGCCATCCTCTACCGAAACACTGAACCGGCAGCCTTCGCCGTTGAGTTTCATCTGCAGCGCCTCGACCGCAGCCCGCACAATCTCGACCGCCGAGGTCCGAACGATCTCGAACGACCGCCTGTTCCGGTCCATACGCGAAAACGTAAGAAAATTGTCGATCAGCCGCGTCAGCCGCAGGTTCTCCTTCGAAATAAGCTGCAAGTATTCCACCGCCTGCACACGATCCTCGTACCGCCCCTCCAACAGCGTATCGACGAGCACACGCATCGAGGCCAGCGGCGTCTTCAACTCGTGCGTCACAGTCGCGACAAAGTCGTTCTTGAGCCGATTCATGCGCTGCTGCCTCACTACGAGGCTCGCGGCGGCTCCGCTGCAAACAAAAAGCAATGCAACCATCAGAATCGTTGACCAAAGGTAAACGGCTGCCTGCCTGTTTGCAACGTTGTCCAAGATCATGTCATCGACATACAAATGCGCGGACCAGCCCGGGTTGAACCGGTAAATCGTTCCGGATTGCGGATAAGACCAATCACATTCGACCGGCACCACAACAAAAGGCTTCCGCCCCGCCGGAACATCCGCCCCGGCAATGTAGGCCCCTTTCTCGTCGTACACACGACAAAGGGAGGGCATCTTCTGCAGGTCGTCCAGGTAGGGAACCAGCATCGATGCCATCTGTTCTCTGGTGAACACCAGCAGATAGCCATGCCGTCCTGTTTGCGTGTATTTGCCATATAACTGCTCTTCCGTGCTCAGCCTTTGAGGGAACCGCTTCCAGTCGTAAGCATCGGGCGACAGGCCCTGATCAGCAACCGACAGCGACAGTTCGAGAACCGGGACAAGCCTTTTCGCCCATTTAATCTTCGTTTCGGCATCCGCACTCTTTGCCACCTTGTCTGAGCACTCAAGCAGCCGCATCAGGGCAAATGCCTGGAGGGCGGACGGAAGCGCAATCTTCACAAAATCAGGTCTTCCGACAACCGCCAGTTCATCGCGGGTCGCCCCTCGCACAGCGTAATCGTATGCGCCAAACCATACCTTTTCAAATCCCGGTGCGTCCCCCCCTATGGACAGGTCCAGAAGCAGCAGATGTGCACGGCACTTCTCAATTCTGACCCCAATGTCGCTGTCACCGTAACGGGCCAAGACCTCGTTTAGTTTCGCGATCGCCTCCACCGTTCGATCGAGCTTATGCAGGCAGCGTGCCTGTGAAACATCGGCCTTGATCCGGATGGCATTATCTGTCGAATGTTCGGCGATTTGGCGATATGCCTGGAGAGCCTGGCCATACGACTCGTGCTCATATTCAAATCGGAAAGGCGCCTCGAAAACATCGGAGGCGGAGTCAATAGTGTTGTCGGGTACGGGAAACGTGAGGACGCCAGCGCTGTCATATACGAGTATGCCGTCGGCGCCGGGCAAACTGGTGCACAATAACACCCAATCCGCCCTGAGGCTGTTCTGCGCGGCCGATTCGCACTCACGGGTATAGATGTCCTCCAGCTTCGTCTTGACCGCCAGTTGTGCGTTTTCCACCGCCTGCGTCATGAACCAGAGCAGACATACGGTGGGTAATATCACCGCCGCCACGAGCAGCAATATCACCCACCGCAACGGATTTGTGGAACGGAACGTTTTCAGGTTACTTGTCCTTTTGCGCCTTCAGCATTTCAATCGCCGTCTGGGCGTTGTGTTGTACAAGCGAATCCTTGTCTTTGAGGGCCTTTTCCAGCACTTCTAGCGCCTTCGCGTCGCCGTACGTCCCTAAGGCATAGGCGGCACAGCGTCGGGCGTAGCCGTCTGCGTCGTTGAGCGTCATGTTCACAAGGGCCTCGTACGACTTCGTCGCCTTGGGAGTGCCGAGCGCCAGAGCAGCCATTCCCCGTGTAAAAATCTCCGCGTGCGAGCAGAGCTTGATGAGCTTGTCCTCGGCCGGCGAGATATCGTCGAACCCGCCCCGCCAGCAGACGTAGATCGCCGAACGCCGCACCGTAGGAGTCTCTGAATCGAGGTGCTTTGCGATCTCGGCAAGTGCAGCCTGCTTGTCCAGCGTATTCAGCTTCGCCAGTGCCGCGGCGACCCGCGGATCGGTTTCGGCGCAGGTCGATATGGTCAGAACCACCTCGCCGACCGTTTCGGCAACCACCTTGGCATCCGTAACGCC
>JAWLHD010000315.1:0-5439 GCA_041690555.1 Anaerohalosphaeraceae bacterium | reverse complement strand
AACTACGATGAAGATATTCTGCCGGCGACAACCACCGTCTGCAATGCGCCGTTCTACAGCACCATTCCATCCCGTCGCAATAACGAGACGGTGCTGGACCTGCAGAAACACTATGTAGACCGCCTGCTCGCCATCGCCTCGGACTACCCCAACATCATGCTCAGCATCGCCAACGAAAGCCGTGCCCACATGGAGTGGAGCCGGTTCTGGGCCGAGTACGTCAGGCAGCGGGCGCCTTCGGGCATGATGATCGGCGAGATGCCCTCGACCAACCGCAAGGACGGAGGCGGCGAATGCGAGCACGCCTTCAACCCGCTGACGCTGTGCACCGACCCGCTATACGACTACGTGGACGTCGCGCAGGGCGTCAGCGGTCACGAGTTTCGCAGTGCACAAGATCAGGCGCTCGGCGGCGGCAGGCGCATAGCCGAATATCGCCGGGCAATGGCTGAGGCGGGCACGCGGCGCCCGCTGGTCGTCTCCAAGGACTACACGCGCGGGCCGGACGGCGGCGACATGGTCCTGTGGGGCCGGTTTGTCGGCGGCGCCGCGACGGCGAGATTTCACCGCCTCGCCGGCAATCATCCCGAATCGGTCAGCCGCTTCCAGCACGAAGCCGTCGGGCGGCTGGGGCGCTTCATCGCGCAGGTGCCGTTCTGGCGCATGCATCCATCACCCGATCTCGTCGCCGATCTGCCCGTCGGCGCCGGCGCCAACGTCCTGGCAGAACCAGCCGGGCATTGCGTCGTGCAGTTGATCGGAGCAACGGAAGGCGGCAGCATCAGCCTGAATCTGTCGTCCGGCAAGTGGCTCGTCCGGTGGATCGACCCTGCGAGCGGGCGTGAACTGGCACGGTCCCAGGCAGTAGCGGACGCAACGGGACTGAAACTGGACATCGCCGGCCAATGGAACCACTGTATTATCCACCTGGCGCCGCGACGTGAACCATAACCTGCAATCTCCGGCTGAAGCCGGACAGAAAGGCAACAAAGTGAGCAAGGATTTGGGAGGCCGAGTGGCACAGAATCGAAAACCAGCAGTTCTATCTATGTTATTCACGGCAGCCTTTCTGTCGGCCGGTGTATTTGCAGCAGAGCCGCGGATCCGGCTTGAGCTCGTTCCGCTTGACGGTATTTACCGGATGTACCCGTGTGCTGTCGAGGGATCGGCCGGACCAGTCCGCATAACACTGCGAGCGTCGGGCCTTGCTCCTGATGGAGGCGAAATCGTCGTGGCGTTGAGCGCCCGCGACATATTCAAAAAACCCATCGAGTGGCATGAAGAGGTGCGAATCGCTGTGCCTTCTGCGGGCGCCGCAGCGACGCATACGTTTGAGTTTCGGGCGGAACAGGGATTTTACCAGGTATTCGCCACATGCCGACACTCCGGCGAGACATTCGAGGCCTCGACCGGGCTCGGCATTATTCCGCCGCATCATCGCGGTGTGCGGCCGGATTCGTTTTTCGCCTCGAACACATCGAGCATTCGGACGGGCTTGCAGTTGCGATTTCTGCAGGCCATCGGTATGAAGGTGCAGCGGACGCACCTGAATCCTGTACGTGCTGAGATTCCCGAGCGCCCGGACGGCGCGTGTCGCCTGGATTTGAGCGGCATGGATCGGGCATGGCAGGAATGCATCGACCATGACACATGGATACTGCCCATTGTCGGCTATCATTTCGGCGAGCGGATGCGATCTGACCTGGCCCGTCGGACGGACATGCACGGGCCGCCCCGCGATGTACGCGAGTTCGTCGACACATGGGAGACCATCGTTCGACGTTATCCGCTCATTACAACCTGGGAGTTCTGGAACGAGCCCTGGATCTACGGGTGGACTTGGGCGGCGGAGCCGTCGGCATATCGCGAGTTCCAGCGCCAGTGGTGCCGGATGGCCCTGTCGGTAAACCCAAAGATGCGCATCATAGCGGGCAACAGCTCCATGTTCGTCGAAGACCACATCGAACCATACCCCGAATCGTGGCAGGGCCTGCTGCAGGGCGCCTCGCATCATCCTTACTCGGGAGTGCACGATCCCACATTCCGCAACAGCGGCCAGGGTCGCTCGCTCGATCAGGGCGCGGTGGTCACGCGGCGCATGGGCCTGCCGTATTACTACATGACCGAGGCGGGCAGCGCCGCCGGCGATGAAGTCGACGCATACAAGCTTATCCAGTACTTCGTGCGGTCAGCCCTTGCCGGGGCGTTCCAGGGCAATGCTCAGTGGGGCTTCGGTTTTCACGAAAACAACACCCGCGCAAACACCACTTTTGCCGTGATGACGCACTTTTTGGAAGACCGTCCGGTTGCAGCGGACATCTGGCCGCATCACTCGCTCCTGTGGGGCGCTGTCTTCGCCAATCCGCGTCACGTCACCGATGCCGTGCGAAAACTGCCGCGCGCCGCCGAACTGGACAGCCGCTGGACGGTGACTATTCCGGAAGAACGCCGCGAAGACCCGGTCAAGGTCGCCGTCGTCTGGGGGCACACCGGTCCGAGCGCCGGGCAACAGGACCGCAACGGCACGCTGACACTGCAGGAGCCGGGCGATATTCGCGCTTTCGATATGGTGGGACGTGAGATTCCTCGTCAGGACGGGGTTCTGAAAGTACCGTTTGGGGAACGAGTGGTCTGGTTCACCACTGAGCGCCTTGAGGTGGTCGACTTCCGCAACCGTTTGGCTCAGGCTCGCCTGGACGGTTTGACGCCGGTGAATGTCTCGGCGATGTCGCTGCTCCAGCCGGCCGGCGACGCTCAAGCCCTTGGCGTGCGCATCGAGAATCAGTTGAACCGCGCCGTTACTGGCACTTTGACTCTTCTCCGGCATGCCGACGGTGCACGGCGCTCCGTCCCCTTCACCCTTGCGGCCGGTAAGTTGGGGGAGGTCGCGGTGGAATGGCCCGCCGGTTCCATGCCCGTCCAGGCGCGCTACGACGTGAGCTTCGAGTTGCAGACCGACGCCGGCGATGTAACGCATCAGCAGCAATTGGCCGTCGCACGCTTTGTCAAGCGATCCATCGCCGTCGACGGCAAACTCGACGACTGGGCGGACTCGCTGCCGGTGTTCATGGACAGCGCCCAGTCGGACGGCAAGATCGATCCAACCCAGGCCTTACTCAATCCCGGCCGCGTCAAGGCCGAAACAGGCGACGGCGGCCGGGTGGTCCTGCGTGTGTATACCGCTTACGACGAACGGAACGTCTATGTCGCGGCCGCCGTGAGGGAGCCGCAACTGATGTGCCGTGCGGGTCAACCCGTCACCCGACGAGGTCGAAAAGAAGTGGTCACTTTGCCTTACCGCATGGGCGAACCTGAAGGTCTGGAGCACATCCGCAACTGCGGCGACGTGTTCTTCTTCGCCTTCGGCTTTCGCGACAGGGTGCCCGGCTGGGGCAGACAAATGGACGATCCCTGGGCGTGGAAAGGGCACTTCTACGACACCGATTATCAATACGCAGTCCACACCTCGACAACAGGACCAAAGCTGATCCGGCAGTGGGGGGCGGATACTTCGCGGCGGACTGCCTACCAGACAGCCGCGGTACCCGGCGTGGGTCCGGTGCCGAACGCCCAGGTGCGGATCGAGCGCGACGAAGCCGCCCAACTGACCGTTTACGAAGTAGCAATCCCCAGGAACGAACTCAAACTGTTTGATCCGGCCACGCGCCGCCTGCGGTTCGGTTTTGTCCTCACGAGCAATGAAATCGGCTGGCCGCTGCAATGGGCCTCGGCAGCCGGAGTCTTCGATTACTGGATCGGCTCCGGTTCCTTCAGCCCCAGTTGGGTGTCGGTCCTGCCCTGCCAGACATTCTTCGGCATCGAGCCATAACCCCAATCCAAGGAGACAGCCTGATGAATGCAAAAAACAAAAAGGCCTGTATCGCAATGGCAATCTTGCTCGCAACGGCAATGTCCACGCTGAGAGCCGAAGTCGTGTCCGATGAGGCCAATCGAATCCGGGCGTATTCGGTCAATCCCTATTACTGGCAGTACAACGGCAAACCCGTCCTGCTGCTGGGCGGCTCGTGGCAGGACAATCTCTTCAACCACCCGATCGGCCTTGAGCGCCATCTCGATGTAATGAAATCTATCGGCGGCAATTACCTTCGCAACGTGATGAGCCATCGCAACGTGGGCAACGTGTTCGCCTATAAGCAGGTGGATGGCAAATTTGATCTGGACCGGTGGGACGACGAGTACTGGCGTCGCTTTGAAAACTTTCTCAAGCTGACTCACGAGCGGGACATTGTCGTCCAGATCGAGATATGGGCCACCTGGGACCATTACGAAGATCACCAGTCGCTGGGCGGCTGGTCGAAGCACCCCTTCAACCCCGCCAACAACATCACCTATACCGCTGCCGAATCCGGCCTGCCCGCCCGGGTCACATACGCACCTCGCAGCGAGCCGACCGAGCACGCGTTCTTCCGCAGCGTCCCTGAACTGGCCAACAACGAACTGGTGCTGCGCTATCAGCAGGCCTTCGTGGACAAGCTGCTGTCATATTCACTTGCCTACCCGCACGTGCTCTACTGCATGAACAACGAGACGGGCGAGCGCGTCGAGTGGGGGGATTATTGGGCAAGTTACGTACGCCGGCGGGCCCGGGAGTCGGGCGTTGAGGTCTGCGTCACCGACATGCGCAGGAGCGAGGACGTCCGGAGCAAGGACCACACATACATCTTCGATCGCCCGGAGTTATACGCGTTCGTGGACATCTCGCAGAACAACGCGTGGGCCGGTCTCGGCCAGAAGCACTACGACAACATCCTGTACGTTCGCCAACGCCTTGCCAGGCAGCCCCGCCCCATCAACAACAACAAGAACTATGGCGCGGCGCGACACGGCGAGGAAGAGTCGGTGGCGCGCTTCTGCCGCATTGTCTTCGCCGGCGGTGCAAGCGTGCGCTTCCACCGGCCTCATCCCCGGGAGGACCGGGACGCCCATGAGGCCGCCACTGACTTCGGCCTGGGCCTCAGCCCGCGCGCACAATCGATAATTGCCTCAATGCGCAAAATCGCCGACGCCCTCGAAATCGTCAAGACCGAGCCGCGGAACGACCTGCTCAGCGACAGATCGCCGAACGAAGCCTACTGCCTCGCCGAACCGGGCAAACAATACGCCGTCTATTTCCCCGACGGCGGACACGTGACACTGGATGTCTCCGAGACCAGAGGGAATCTGCAAATCCGATGGCTGGACATCAACCGCGGCGCCTGGCAGGACTTGCAGTCCGTCGAAGGCGGTGGTACACTGGAACTGAATACCCCCGGCAAGGGCCATTGGGCAGTGCTGATCTTATCAAAGAGCTGATCCGACCCGCCTCGTCTCGGATAGAGCCGGTAGCGTTTTATGCTAAAGGTCGCATAATGGCGCAGCAGCAAATGCTTGCGTATCCTTTCAAGGGCGATGAACAAAAAGGAGACAGCGTGATGATTG
>JAWLHD010000314.1:0-5467 GCA_041690555.1 Anaerohalosphaeraceae bacterium | reverse complement strand
GCGGCTTTTGTTTTCCGCATGCACCAGCCCCGCAACCTACCCCAAAAACCGGGCGAGTCACTGGCTATCATCCGCAGACTCCTCGAACAATTCCGCCTGATCCGCCAAATGAACCTTTGCCCGCCTCAGCGGCAGACCGACATGCTCACAGGCCGCGGGCGTGACCTCGCGACCGCGCTTTGTCCGCCGCACAAAACCCACCTGAAGAAGATAAGGCTCAACCACATCTTCCAAAGTATCTCGCTCCTCGCCCAAAGTCGCCGCCAGTGCCTCAATGCCCGCGGGACCGCCATCGTAGACGGTGATCAGCGCACGCAAAAACGCCCGGTCCAGTTCGTCCAGTCCCAGCGCATCGATCTGCTCCATCTTCAGCGAACGCTCCACGACTTCCCCCGTCAGTCTCCCCTCGCCCTTCACCTGGGCATAGTCGCGCACCCGTTTCAGCAGGCGGTTGGCAATCCGCGGTGTACCTCGCGACCGCGCAGCTATCATCTCCAGGCAGCCGTCGGCACTCACAAGACCTAATAGGCGAGCAGAGCGAACCAGTATGTCCGTCAGTTCCTCCGGACTGTAGAACTCCAGATGGTGCAACATACCGAACCGTCCCCGCAAGGGCGCGCTCAACAGCCCGGCCCGCGTAGTCGCCCCGATCAGGGTAAACCGCTTCAGCGGAAAGTTTATCGTCTTGGCGTGAAGACCGCTGTCGACCGTGAAGTCAACCTTAAAGTCTTCCATCGCTGGGTATATGAACTCCTCCACCGGAGCGCTGAGGCGGTGAATCTCATCGATGAAAAGAATATCGCCGGTGCTGACGTTGCTCAGGAGACCCATAACGTCCCCCTGTTTTGTAAGCGCCGGACCCGACGAAACACGGATCGCAGCACCCATTTCGTGGGCGATTACATTGGCCAGCGTAGTCTTGCCCAATCCGGGAGGGCCATAGAAAAGAATGTGTTCCAGCGGCTCCCCACGCTGCCTCGCCGCCGCGATGGCAATCGCCAGCTTCTCCTTCACGTTCCGCTGCCCTATACACTCGGATAGCGACTTCGGACGCAAGGCCGCGTTAAACGTCTCTTCCTTCTCGCCGCCGCTGTCGGCACTCAATACTCTGTCTATCGCCATAACCTGCCGCTTCGTCAGACTTCAATCCCTTGCTTGACCCGGTAGACTAACGGCACCAGTTCCTCGGCACTGCGAATCTCCGGATGTCTCTGGCACGTCAGCGATATCAATTCCATCGCCTCCGCCCGTTTCTCGCCCCACGCAATCATTATCTCCAGCGCTTCCACCTGAAATCGCTCGAACTTTTCGCCTGCCTTTGCAGGTACTTCGCCAGCAGCGAAGCCGCCAAGCTTGCCTTTCAGCTCCGCGATGATCTGCTGGGCAAATCGCTTGCCCACCGAAGGAAGTGAAAGAAGCATCTTCTCGTCGCCCGCCTCGATTGCATCGGCAATAGTCCCGATCGGGATAGTCAGCGACTTGAGCCCCTTCTTGATGCCCATCCCCTTGACGCTGGTGTACCGCTCGAAGAAGTCCCGCTCCGACTGGCTCAGAAAACCTACCATTCGAGGAATCAGGTTGCCGCCGCCCAATGTGCCCTCGTAGTATTCCATCGTGCACAGGATCACGTCCTGACCGATCCGCCCCGCCAATGCGCTCACGGCATAGCCCGGCAGCATCACCTCGTAACAGACGCTCCCCACCTGCACCAGGCCGCTCTTGTCATCGAGGCTCACTAACTTGCCCTCAATCCGGGCTATCATAACACGCTCACCTTCATCTCATTGGCGCAGCACAGTGCCACCGCAATTGCGTCCGCTACGTCCGGCGGCTCCGGCGCCTGCGGCAAACCCAGCATCGACTGTATCGCCCTCTGCATCTGCCCCTTCGATGCCCGTCCGTTTCCAGTCAGCGATTTCTTGATCCGCGTCGCCGCAAAGCTCTCCACCTTGGCGCCCGCCTCGGCCGCCCGCTGCAGTATCACACCCCGCGCATGACCCATCAAGATCGCCGTCCGTGGGTGTTTATAGTGCGAATACAACTGCTCCACAGCCACCACCTCCGGCCCAAACTTATCCAACAGGGACACAGTATCACCGGCGATCTGATTTAGTCGCGCACCCAGATCGCCCGACTCATCCGTCCGAAACACACCCGCCTCCAACAGCCGCTCCCCCCCGCCGCCATGCGCTTTCACCACAGCATACCCGCAAACACGCAAACCAGGATCAACACCCATAACGATCACTTGCGTCTCCAGGTTGTGCCGGCCGGCGAGTCTTCCAGCACGATGCCGAAATCCGTCAGTTTGTCGCGGATTGCGTCGGCGGCGGCAAAGTCCTTCTTCTTTCGTGCTTCCTGCCGCTGTTGAATAAGCAGGCCGATTAGATGGTCCAACAAAGCATCATCGCCTCCGCCCGCCTGCGCGTACTCGGCCGGAACGACCCCCAGAACATCGCCGCCCAGGCGATTGAACATATCCTCCACAGCCTTGAGCGTGCCGGCCGCAACGGAACCATCCGCAAGCAGCCGATTGGCCACCTTCACCAGATCGAAGATCACCGAAAGCCCGACAGCCGTGTTCAGGTCCTCGTTCATAGCCTCTTCAAACCGGCCCCTGAGCTTGCCGAGTTCACCCGCCACGACTTCATCCGCACCACTGTCCGGGGCCTGCCCGATCTGCTTGCGAAGTGCAATCACCGCCTCAGCAATCCGGTCATAGCCGCTCTGCGCCGCCGTCAATGCAGCATCCGAGAAGTCGATCGGACTACGATAGTGGCTCTGCAAAATCAACTGCCGAACAGCCAGCGGATCATACGCCCGACTGAGCGTCTCATGCCGCCCGCTGAACAATTGCTTAAGCGTAATGAAGTTGCCCAGGCTCTTGCCCATCTTCTGCCCGTTGACGGTCACCATATTGTTGTGCAGCCAGTATCGTACGAACGGCACGCCGTTGGCCGCCTCCGACTGGGCGATCTCGCACTCATGATGCGGGAACTGGTTCTCGATTCCGCCGCCGTGAATATCGATAGTCGCGCCCAGGTACTTCATGCTCATCACCGAGCACTCCAGGTGCCAGCCCGGATACCCCATCCCCCACGGGCTGTCCCACTGCATGATGTGGTTCGGCTCCGCCTTCTTCCACAACGCGAAATCCGCCGGATGTCTCTTCTCCGTCGATACCTCCACCCGCGCCCCCGCTTGCATGTCCTCGACGCTGCGTCCCGAAAGCTTGCCATACCCTGGGAATTTCACCACCTCGAAATACACCGACCCGTTCACCTCATACGCATAGCCCTTCTCAACCAGCGTCTTGACCAGCGATATCTGCTCCGGTATATGCCCCGTCGCCCGCGGGCTGATGTCCGGCCGAACGCACAGAAGCCTGTCCATGTCCTCGAAATAGCTCGCCGTATAGTATTCCGCCAGCGCCATAGGGTGCTTATGCTCTTTCCTCGCGGCCACCGCCAATTTGTCCTCGCCGGCGTCAGCGTCGTCTGTCAAATGCCCAACGTCGGTGATATTCTGAATGTACGTAACCGAATAGCCCAGGTATCGCAAATAACGCACCAGTACGTCAAAGCTCACGTAACTCTTCGCGTGTCCCAAATGTGCATGCCCGTACACCGTAGGCCCGCACACGTAAATACCCACTCTGCCTTCGTGCACCGGCTCGAACGCCTCTGTCTTTCGGCTAAGTGTATTGTAAAGCTTCAAAACCATCGCACATCGCTTCCCGTCACAATGTTCTCTTCAGGCGCCGCCGCAGCAGCACCATTGCCGTGGCGGCAATCGCCTGTCCGCCGCCGACCTCGCCAAGACCCTCATTTGTCTTGGCCTTCACGTTGACCGCATTGAAGTCAACGCCCAAAACGCTGGCGATCGTTCGCTTTATTTGCTTCTTCCAAGGCCCCAGCCGCGGCAGCTCCGCATGCACTATCACATCCAGGTTCACCACCTCCCACCGCTTGTCGCCCGTGTACTGACCCACAACGTGCAGAAGATCACTGCTGTTTGCATCCTTCCACTGTTCGTCGTCGTCCGGAAACAGTTCACCAATATCGCCCATCACCATCGCCCCAAGGACCGCATCAATGACTGCATGGATCACCACGTCGCCGTCGCTGTGTCCCTGCAGCCCGCGAATAAAGGGAATCTCAACACCACCCAACACCAGTCGACGCCCCTCAACCAGGCGGTGAATATCCGTGCCGATTCCCGTGCGATACTCGTAGTTCGCTTCGAAGCTCACAATGTCCCTTTGGTGCTCGGTATCTCACTCGAAACAATGCGCACAGCCTGCCGCAGCGCCTGCCCCACCGCCTTGAAGATCGCCTCGGCAATGTGATGGCTGTTCGTCCCGTATGGCACGTTCACATGCAGGTTCAGCCTCGCTGCATTAGCAAAGCTCCGCGCAAACTCTTCAATGCACTCAACGTCGAAATCGCCGATCTTCTCCGTTCGGTATTCAGCGTTATAAGAGCAAAACGCCCGACCGGATATGTCCACCGCAACATTCGCAAGAGCGTCTTCCATCGGCACCGAGCTGTTGCCATACCTGGCAATACCCTTTTTGTCGCCCAGCGCATTGTTCAGGCAGTTGCCCAGGCATATCCCCACGTCCTCAACCGTATGATGGGCGTCTACCTCAAGATCGCCCTTTGCCTTCACGGTCAAGTCAATGCCGCCGTGCTTGGCCAAATGACTGAGCATGTGATCAAGAAAACCAACCCCGGTGTCAATATCGAACGCACCCCTCCCGTCGAGGTTTGCCTCCGCCACGATATCGGTTTCCTTGGTCTTGCGCTCGATTTTCGCCTGCCTTGCTTCCATTGTCGATCCTCACTGCTGCAGTAATTCCTTCAGTGCCTCGATCAACGCATTATTCTGCGCTTCGGTTCCCACCGTGATTCGCAGCTTGTCCTCCAGTTGAGGCAGCCGGAAATATCTGACATAGATGCCGCGCTCCGCCAGCGCCTCATGGAGCCCTGCCGCATCGCCGTTTGCGTGTCTGGCCAAAACGAAATTCGCTCTGCTGTCCCCCACTTCGAACCCCAACGCCCGAAGCGCCTGCGTCAAATGCGCACGCTGCGTCTTGATCCTTTCAATGTTTGTGAGAAAATACCCCTGGTCGCGAATCGCCGCCGTCGCCGCGGCAATCGCCACCGCATCTACATTGTACGAATCCTTCACCTTGCTCAGACCTTCGATCAGCGCCTCGCACGCAACCGCGTATCCGAATCGCAGACCAGCCAGCGAATACCCCTTGCTCATCGATCGCAAGATAATAACGTTGTCATATTCGCCGACCAATGACAGGCAGTTCGCCTCAGCATAGTCGGCATAAGCCTCGTCGATGAGCAGTACCGCCCGCCCCTGCAAGCCCGCCGCTAATCGCCCCAATTCCTCCGGCCTGATGAACGACCCCGTCGGCGCATTCGGATTGCACACGATCACCAAGGTGGCA
>JAWLHD010000313.1:0-5477 GCA_041690555.1 Anaerohalosphaeraceae bacterium | reverse complement strand
AAGGTGGATAGGCAACATAGAAGACGAAAACTCTACTTTGACCGACGTTTCCAAGACACAGCGTCAAGCAGGCAAGGAAAGGGATATTTTAGGGTGAGTTGTCGGGAGGAAACCGCCTGTGCAAAGGCTGATTTGCATAAGTAATGAGGTTGGAAAAGTGACGGCATTCGGAAACTATCTCGGTGGGTATAAGGGGTTCAGGCTATTGAAAAGTTGGTAGGAAGGAAATATACGGTCAAAATCTCAATGGGACACAAAAATCCGTGTTTTTCGACACGCTCGTCGAACTAAATAGGTGAAGAAACGTTATTGTCACTTACGTCCTCAATATATCTCAGAGTCTTTGATGACCGACGCTGTGGTCGGTTGGTCATACCCTATATCTGACATTTGCCTTTTTCCCGAGGCCTTTGTAAGGTTGCTATCTTTTCGTTCATGTAACTGAATTTATCATGGCGCTTACTCCACATAGTCCAGCTTGGTATGATCGGTTAGCGACTATGCAACGCGGCTACTATTATCCTTGGAAATCGCGCTTGCCGATGTTTAATGGCGAAGATGTCTTTTTGTCCCTGCTTACGGAGCATCTCGCACCTGATAAGTCGGTTTTAGAGGTTGGTTGTGGCCATGGTGAATTAGCCCTTCAGATGGCCCCGCATTGTCACACGATCATAGCCTATGATCGTGTTCGCGCTTATATCGACCTTGCGCACACCGCTGCCGAGGAGCAGCACATTCGTAACGTTGACTTTATTTGTGCCGATTCGTCACAGGCTGCCAATGGACAAGTACGCTTACCAGTCGATGACCAAACGTTTGACCTCATTTATTCACGCCGTGGCCCCCTCCATTGGATTGAAGATGCTCGCCGAGTCGTTCGTCCAGGAACGGTTTTGCTTCAATTGAATCCCACCCCGGCCGCACCTCCAGATTGGAACCGGCACTTACCGGAGCCAGTCCGGCTGCCAGAATCGGCCATCTCCACCATGGAGCAACAGGTACGCCAGCGCCTCCAGCAGCAACATCTGCACCTTCATAGCTACTGGACCTTTCAGGTTCAAGAACTTTTCGCCACACCAGATGATATGTATCGGTTCATTACTTGGGGTCATGATCCGGGCGAAGTTGCCGCGCTGACACACCTCATGCCAATCCTAGATAGGATTTTTCGAGAATATGGTGTATCAACGGGGATTGAAGTTCCTTTTGGGCGCTTCTTGTGGAAAGTCGTGATTTAGACGGTAAAGGTAGCACCCCATCGTGTTTTTCTAGCTACAACTCATCATGTTCTTTGAGGGCAGTCGTTCCGAACGCCAGCTTACAGCGCAGAGCCGGATGCGGCGGATCAGGGAGATGATTGATTTCTCGATCGCAGCCAACTCGCAGGTGACTACATTGATTTGCATAAGCTATTTTGGGTGGTGGAAACGACGTTAAAGGCGTTGATTTGAGAGCATCGCTACGAATTTTCGAGCAGCGTCTGGATGAGCTGAGTGGCACGCGCCACTCAAGTCCCCCTGTGTTGTTAGTCTGGGCTGTGCTTTTGTTGGTTCTGACCGTCGTCGTGGTGGTTGTCCCCCTAACTGCCGAGCATCTGCCTGATCCGGCGTATGCCGGAAGTCTCTTGGCAGTGACGCGTGATGGAACGGCGGTTGCTCCTTACCTGAGTGAGAGCGAAGGTGCTGACGTGGCCACAATCAACGTGAATGTCCGTCAAAAAGTTGTGTGCGTTGACCACCTGGTTACCAACATCATGCTCGTTGGTCGTTGGAGTCCAACGTTCTGCCGCTGACGGTGGGGTTAGAGTCAGTTTGCTTGAGGCTGTCGAGCCAAATCAGTCACGCTCGAACGATACCCGGATGCGTGCTGGAACACGAAAACGGAGGCAACAAACCATGGACGCTTCACAAGCCAATCAGTTTGAATCCCAATGGCATGAGTTCAGTGGGGATCAGTTTCATCGTCTGTATAACCTGGCGGAGGCCATTAGCGCCTGCTTAAATGGCCTGGACGGGTTTGGTCAACTGACGCTGGAGGAGTTTGTCGACCTGGCGATGATGGAAGCTGCCCGGCGCAGTGGCGTCTGGCCGCAACCGGTGGTCGACGCCGACGAAGATTGACGGGAAGCTGCGCCGGGCGCAGTTGCCCCGGTGGGGTTGTATAAACCGCGCGCTCACGTATGCTCAGTTCGACGTTTCGAGAGTGCCTACCAAGGGCCGACCGTTGCGGAAGAACGCACGGATCGAGGCTTCATCGTCATCATCCCAGAAGCGCGTTGAGCGGCACGGATCAACAGGCTAAACACAGGAATGAAACGGGCAACTTACGCCGTCCCCTTGATCGCCCACGCCCGGGCTGTCAGATGGATTTGATCGTCGCTCTCGATCGGTAATTGGCGCAGAAGTTGCCCACGGATGGCGTTTCGCTTTTCGCCATCCAGCGTGCGCAAATACTTAGACGCCGACCCTTGAGCCCCGAGAAACGGCAGCCAGAAGTCATCGAGATTGGCAAATCGCGTCTGAACATCGATAGGTACAACATCAATATTCGTCAGACGCGCCGATTCGAATAAGGCGCGCAGATTCCGCGGATCACAGATGGAATACTGAGTTTCAGAGTAAAACTTGGCTGCTGAAGCATCTACCGCTTTGGCCGCATCCCAAAAATGGCGCATCATTTCCATTCGGTCACCATAATCCCAGACGTAGGCGGCGATCGTGCCATTCTCTCGAACCACTTCTTTCATTCCTTGCATTGCCAGTTCGGGGGATGGGACAAAATTCAAGACGAGGCCCGCCACGACAACATCAAACTCGACCGCTTCAAAGCTGATGCTACTCGCGTTGCCTTGTTTGAATTCGACCCGCTCGTCACGGATAGTCCGCCGAGCGTGCTCTAGGTAGTGCTCCGACAAGTCGATGGCGACGATCTTTTTTGGCGCGGCTTCATCCAAAATCACCTGCGTCAGGACACCCGTTCCAGCTCCCACATCCAACCAGACCTGTCCGGATCGGATCGCCAGCCAATCCACAACTGGCTTCGCCACTAAGCGGCTCCACCGCCCCATAAATGCGTCATAAGCGGAGGCACTGTCGAACACATCGCCGGATACGTCTTTCATGGTGTCCTCACCACTTTCACTTCTTTCGTAGCTCAGTATAAATCATCACCGTATTTACATTCGCATAATCGAGCAGCAGGGCCAATTCCCCGACATCGCCTGGTTTAGCCTCCACATAGCGTTCGATTCGTGTATGTAAAGGGGTGGTTTCGCTTACGATACAGCTTCAGGGCCGTGGTTGGTCTCGGATTGCGTCGATGCAAACCCAATTTCGCTTAGCGAACTTTCCAATTCCCGAACCGTATGTTGCTGCGCTTCTAATCGGCATCCTGGTTCAGGCGCTTATTCCTAAGCCACGAATACGGTGACTACTTTTTAAGCGTGGCGGACAGGTGAATGGAGGCGGCGCGAACGTTCGTGCTTCGCGCCGCCCTCTCGCTTATATTAGCGTCTGCGCAGCAGCGTAGAGCCGACCCAAACGTACCATGCGATGATGCCCAGCCCGAAGATTGCGCCGACTTCCGCTAGCGGTGGCACGAGAGTCACGATTCCCGCCGCCCCGACCAGCATCCCGACATAGCTCAACGCCTTCGGCGGCGTGCCACGCAGCCCGATCCAGCTTACCACCAGCAGCCACAAACCACCGACGATCTCGTTGCCGCCCCCTATGCCCTTGTATACGCTGGCGACTGCCGACCAGACCGTACCCGCTGTCGACGGGTCAGTCGCGTGCAGGTCGATGACAGCAGCAGCGCCGACATTGGCAACCATGCCGCTGGCTATCACCAGCCCTGACCAGATCAGACCGAGCGTTGCGGCGACCTGGGAAGCACCCGGCGCGGCTGTCTTCAAGCGCTCGTGCAGTGCCAGCGTCAGCACCGCCTGAACGATACCGAACAGCACATAAATCACGAGGTTCCACACGTAGAAGATGCTCTGGTTGTCGCGTAGAAAGGCGACAGTTTCGGCGGCGCTCAGTTCGCCCGTTGTGAGCGGTCCGAAGGTCGTCACGAACATGGCAACGCCGAACAGAAACGTGAGCGCGGCGATGATCCCGGCAGCTCCACCCGTTTTCTGAAAGCCACTGCGCTGAACGTCCGTGCCTGCGACGGTGCTGCGGGAGGTTTGTGCAATTGCGGTCATGAGAATTCTCCTGGTTGCTCGTTAGATATGCGTTCGATGAGTGGAAACGACGTTGTGGCGTATGCCGAGCGCATCAGGCGAGAACGGGGTGGCGCACTGCCTTCAGGCGCTCGACTCGCTCCGGCATGTCCTGCTGCGCCACATTGATGATGACGTTGCCTTTCTTGCGCTCAGTGTCCACATAGCGATGGGCGTCGGCAATCTGCTCCAGCGGATAGCGGCGGTCGATGACGGCCCTGAGTTGCCCCGCCTCAGCCAACTGCTTCAGGAAGTTCAGATTAGCCTGGTTCTGCATCAGCCCCGCCGCCGCGAATTTTGCTTTTTTACCGCCGCTCAGCGCTGTCAGCAGCATTTGCGGCAGGATAGCCAGCGACGGTACCGTCGTCATGTAGACGCCTTTGCGCGTCAGCGCCCGTTTGCAGCGCGAGAACGAGCTTTTGCCGACCGCGTCGAAGATCACATCATACGTCTGGCCGTTGCGTGTGAAGTCCTCACGCGTGTAGTCGACGACATGGTCTGCGCCCAGCGACTTCACCAGCCCGACGTTCGTCGTACTGCACACGCCCGTGACCTCTGCGCCAAAATAGCGTGCCAGTTGCACCGCCGCGCTGCCGACCGCGCCTGACGCGCCGTTGACAAGCACCTTTTGTCCAAGCTGCACCCTTGCCACGTCGCGCAGGAAGGTCAGCGCGGTCAGGCCGCCGTCACAGATGCCAACCGCTTCTTCGTAATTCATGTTGGCGGGTTTGATGGCGACCGGCGCGGTATCGGGCAGGCAGGTGTACTCGGCATGAGCGCCGAACGTATCCGACCGCATCCCAAAGATCGGGTCGCCGCGTTTGAAGGCCGTCACGTCTTTGCCAACCGCCTCGACTTCCCCGGCCAGCTCGCTGCCCAGTACAGCGGTTCTGGGTTTGCGCAGGCCGTAAATCAGCCGGACGAGGAACGGGTCGCCTTTGCGAAACGCGCAGTCGGCTGGTCCCACCGTGGCGGCGATGACCCTGATGAGAATTTCATTGTCTTTTGGCGTTGGCTTCGGCATGTCCGTAAGCTGAAGGACGTCCGGGGAGCCGTACTTTGTGATGATGGCTGCTTGCATGGTGTTCCTCTTTGTGATGCTACGTTTCGATGTGAGATGCGATACTGATCTGCTCAGGCGTTTGACTTAGTCACGTCTGTTCGTCTTCGACAAAGAACACATCTTCCAGTGGGGCTTTGAAGACGAGCGCGATACGGAATGCCAGTTCCAGCGACGGCGAGTAGTTCCCCTTTT
>JAWLHD010000312.1:0-5482 GCA_041690555.1 Anaerohalosphaeraceae bacterium | reverse complement strand
CTCTGCCCCTCAAGCGGTTCGGGAAAAAGGAAGAAATAGCAGAACTTGTTCTGTTCCTGGCGTCCGACTCGGCGCGTTATATCACAGGCGCTATCATCCCCTGTGACGGTGGTATGGTTATTGCCGAGGGCGGGCTCGGCGGGTCTCTGGAATAGGTAGATAATTTCAATGTCGCAGAACAATGCACCGCAGATTTCCATAAATGACCATGTCGCAGAAATACAATTTGGCGACGGCGCAAAGCGGAACGCCCTGACCAGATCATTTTGGACAGAGCTGCCTGAGCTGTTCGACAAGATCAATGAGTCTCCTGAAGTTCGTGCGGTGGTCCTTCGTTCCGAAGGTAAGCACTTCAGCTCCGGTATCGACCTTGATTATTTGCGGGCACTTTTCCCGAGGGGCAATAGTGATCCTGCGCGGGCGCGCGAGAAACTGCGAAGAAACATACTGAAACTGCAGAGCGCCTTGACCGCGGTGGAGGGCTGTCGGGTCCCGGTAATGGCGGTCGTTCAGGGCGGTTGTATTGGCGGCGGCATCGATCTTGTTGCGGCATGTGACATAATCTATGCATCCGAGGATGCGTTTTTCTCTATTCAGGAAACCAATATCGGTCTTGCGGCCGATCTCGGCAGCTTGCAGCGTCTTCCCCGGCGTCTTCCCTATGGTTTGTTGAGGGAGCTGGCGTTTACCGGCCGTCCCCTTGCTGCGCGGGAAGCGCTGGAATGCGGCTTTGTCACCGCCCTGAAGGAAGATCATGAGGCGGCGATCGCCCATGCGCGTGAGATTGCCGAAGCTATTGCAAGCAAATCGCCAATGGCGATTTTGGGCACCAAGCAGGCCTTTCGGATTGGGGCTGACGATCTGATCGAGCGTGGGCTCGATTATATTGCGACCTGGAACGCCGGATTGATGTCTGAACAGGATTTGGCAGCCGGGATAGAAGCTGCCCTGAAAAAGAAGAAAGCGACGTTTCCTGAATTGGCTGAGTAGCCTGGCCCTGATCCCCTACCGGTGGGGCGGCTGATCCCGCGATGGGATTTTGCGATATTTGCCGCCCCCTTTGGGAATTAAAGAACCTCGAACAGTCCCGCCGCGCCTTGGCCGCCGCCGACACACATGGTGATCACGACATATTTCGCGCCCCGGCGTTTGCCTTCGATCAGGGCGTGGCCAATCATCCGCGCACCTGACATGCCATAGGGGTGTCCCATGGCGATTGCCCCCCCGTCAACGTTCAGCAGTTCATTGGGAATATTAAGGTGGTCCCTGCAATACAGGACCTGAACGGCGAACGCTTCGTTAAGCTCCCAAAGGCCGATATCGTCCATCGTCAGGCCGTGCCGCTTGAGAAGTTTGGGGATGGCGTATATCGGCCCGATGCCCATTTCATCTGGTTCGCAGCCCGCAACGGCGATTCCGCAATAGCGCCCGATCGGATCGAGACCCGCCTTTGACGCCAGTGTTCCTTCCATCAAAACGCAGGCAGACGCACCATCGGAAAGCTGGGATGCGTTACCCGCAGTTATGTGTCCCTTCGGACCGGTGACGGGATCAAGCTGCGCCAGGCTGTCGACGGTGGTTCCTGGCCTGACGCCTTCATCGGCTGCCAGCGTTACTTCCTGGAAAGATACCTCCTTGGTCTCCCGGTCCACGACCACCTTGGTGGCTGTGACGGGTATGATTTCGTCATCAAACCTTCCCGCTTGCTGTGCATCGGCGGCGCGGTTCTGGCTCTGGGCGGCGAAGGTATCCTGGGCTTCGCGGCTAATCCCGTATCTGTCCGCGACGACCTGAGCCGTCTCCAGCATGGTCATGTACATATCGGGCGATGCCGCCACCACCGTCGGATCCTCATACCGGCTCATGTTGATCGATTCATTTTGGACCAGGCTGATCGACTCGGCACCCCCGCCGACGGCAACATCCATGCCGTCATGCATAATTTGCTTTGCAGCCGTTGCAACAGCCATGAGTCCGGACGAGCAGGCGCGGTCAATACTCATCCCGCCGGTTGTAATCGGTAAACCCGCTGCAATTGCTGCGAACCTCCCGAGCGTGGTGCTCTGCGATCCTTGCAGATTGGCGGCCCCAATGACGACGTCCTCCACGCGCGCAGGGTCAATTCTCGCCCGGCGCACAGCTTCGCGGATTGCGTGGGCGGCGAGTGTGGGGGTCTCGAGGTTGTTGAACGCACCCTTATAGGCTTTGCCGATAGGGGTGCGCGCTGTTGATACGATAAGGGCTTCGCGCATCCAATTTAACTCCGTTTTTGATATTTGACGGCATCATATAAAACAAATATAGAAATACAATACAAAAAAATGTCTTATATAGAGTTGCGGGCTCTATTGCTGCCGGTAAATCTGAATCAGGAGGAGCGTGCCGATGATGGCCGGGACAGAGGAAACATATTTGCGAAATGCGTACGATAGGGCTTCGGTCATGGAGGGTGTCCCGGCGCAGGTTGCCCCGCGCGCGGTGGCGCAGGCGGGTGTCATTGGGGCCGGGACAATGGGAGTAGGTATTGCGCTGTCTCTTGTGAAGTCGGGGATTCCGGCCACGCTTTTTGACAAGAGCTCCGAAGCGTTGGCCAGGGCCGATGGCATTGTGAGGGCGCATCTCGGAAAAGAGCGAGCGAAAGGGAAGCTGGATGAGGCTGCCTTTCAGGATGCGTTGGATGGGTTTTCACTGACAACGGATATCAAGGACTTTAGCGACGTCGATCTTGTGATTGAGGCCGTGTTTGAATCGATGTCGGTCAAGCAGGAGGTGTTCACCAGTCTGGATCAGATCTGCAAATCCGGAGCGATTCTGGCAACCAACACCTCGACACTTGATGTGAATGCGATCGCGGAAGCCACCTCGCGGCCCGCTGATTGCATCGGGCTCCACTTCTTTAGCCCGGCTCATATCATGCGCCTCATTGAGATCGTGAAGTGCCGCCAGACCTCGGAAGATGTGCAGGTCACCGCTTTGGCGCTGGCGAAGCGGCTTGGAAAGGTCGGCGTTGTTGTCGGTAATTGTTATGGGTTTGCAGGCAATCGGATGGTCGAAGGGTTCGGGCGGGAAGCAAACTACATGCTTCTCGAGGGCACTCCGGTTGAAAAGATCGACGAGACGCTGCGTGATTTTGGCTTCGCCATGGGGGCGTTTGAGGTGGCGGATCTGGTGGGAATTGACGTGCCCTACCAGGCCCGACAGGAAAATTCACAGGCGCTCGATGGCGATCTGACCTATTACCGGATCGCCGATGCCCTGGTCGAAAAGAGCTGTTACGGGCAGAAGTCCGGAAAGGGATATTACCTGTATCCGTCCGACGGCTCTGGTCGGAGTGTTAACCCCGCTGTTGCGGAAATTGCGAAGTCAGAGGCGGCGCGGCTTGGAGTGTCGGCCCGGAACATTACCCCGGACGAAATCGTGGAACGTTGCGTCTTTCCGCTGATCAACGAGGGGGCCAATATCCTGCACGAGGGGATCGCGGCGCGGGCCTCCGATCTCGATGCTATATTTTCCCTTGGATATGGGTTTCCAGCTTTCCGGGGCGGGCCAATGCGATACGCCGACTCGGTCGGTCTGCCTCTGATAATCAAAAAAATTCGATCGCTGGAACGGCGCTATGGGCGCTATTGGACTCCTTCGCCCTACTTGGTTGACCTTGCTTTGTCCGGGCGCGGTTTTACCACGGACTGAGCAGAATTCCCGAGGGTAGCTTCGATCTTGTTATATATAAGACAAAAATTAATTGCTGATAAACGAAAATGTTGTATAAGAATACTACAACGAGATTCGTTTTCCGGATTTAAAGGGGAGGACTAGAAATGGGGAGAGCTTTGATGGATAAGTATAAGTACCTTATAGAATTGGATAAAAATAAGGTTGCTCATGTTCTGGCGGGTATTGCCTTGATATCTCAGGCTATGGTGGGGGGCGCTCGGAGCGCGGAAATAGAGAAAGGCAAAAGCGAAATTACGCTAGAAGAAATTGTTGTAACATCTCGTAAGCGCGAGGAACTGGCCAAGGATGTTCCGATTTCCCTCACCGCAATATCCGGCGAGATGATAGGTGATCGCAATCTCGTTCAGCTGGAGGATTTTTCCCTATATGTTCCCAATTTTAGGGAGACCAATGGCTCCATTGGGCCGTTCAAATACATCCGGGGTGCAGGGTCAGGGTCCAACACGTCGTTTGAACAGGCGGTCGGAACCTTCATAGATGATGTTTATGTAGGGCGCGGACAGCAATCACGCTTGCCCTTCTTTGATGTCGAGCGAGTTGAATTTCTTCGCGGCCCCCAGGTACTCGTTTACGGAAACAGCACAATAGCGGGTGCTATTGCCGTCACGACAAAACGGCCTGGCACCGAGTTCGAGGCGGACCTCCGAGCTTCGTACGAGTTCAATCACAACGAGGTAATTCTTCGCGGTGGCGTTACTGCGCCGATCAGCGAGAGATTTCGTGTTCGGGTCGCGGGGTTCAGTCAGGATCTTGATCATGGCTGGCTTACCTCGGTGAACGATGGCGAGATCGATAGAGACCCGAGGTTCAACAACAACGCTGTTCGGATCACTGCCGTTGGCGAGCTCAGTGATTCCTTAACGGTCACCTTGAAATATGAAGAGGCGGATTTGAATGTCCGGGGTGGAACGCTGCAGGCCATAAGTAACGCACTGAATAATCCGGCGATCATTGAAGCGAATTTTGATGAAATCAGATATGTAGGCCAGCCGGCACCTCTCAATATTGCGGAAGATCGAGTAGATATGTCACCTCGCACCTTCCAGGGCGAGCTGGTCTACGATTTTGACGGGATCACCCTGACGTCTCTCACGGCTTACAGCGAATATACGCTGCACCAGGATACGGAGGGTGATTTGTCGCCGCTGCCGATCTTCAGCTTCACGACGGATGAAGAGTACGAGCAGTTCAGTCAGGAACTGCGGGTCGCGGGGACCTATGGCGACAAGTTTGACTATCTGGTAGGGGCCTACTATCAGAAGGACGAGTTGCTCGCGGTCGGGCGTACCGACACCAATCTGGCGGCCGCGGGCATTCCCGTGCCTCCGTTCGCCCGCCGCAACTTTCTCGATCAGGAAACCGAGAGTTGGTCGCTGTTCGTCGATGTGACGTATCACGTTACCGACGCGCTGCGGGTTGAACTTGGGGCCCGGTATACGGACATCAGCAAAACAGCCGATCAGGGCGCACGTTCTGCCGACATTATTACCGGCGAACTGAACCCGCTTGCGGAGCAGATTGTTCTGCCATCCCCCCCGTTCCCTCCGGGCGCCACTTTGTACGGGTTTGCGTTCGGCGTCCCGCACGAGTTCACCGGGATCAAACGGTCGGAAGATCACTTTATGCCGCAGGCCTTGGTCCAATACGATTTCTCCCCGGATATCACGGGGTTCTTCAAATTCGTGAAAGGGGCAAAGGCCGGCGGCGTCGACTGGCTCTATGGTGGGGACAGCCCGGAAGAGGCACA
>JAWLHD010000311.1:0-5495 GCA_041690555.1 Anaerohalosphaeraceae bacterium | reverse complement strand
GCGGGCGAGGAAATCCCCGTCGGATCGCGAGTGCTGGCCATCGCCGACGCCTTCAAGGCGGGCAATCTCGGCATTATGGACTACTACAGGATCAAGAACATCGGCGCAGACACCGCAATGCGTGAGTCTATTGCCCAGCCCCCAAAGAGGGAAGGCTGACAGGTGAAAGCGAATGATCAGCTTGTTTGACATCCCGTTGGCCGCACGGAGGCCCAATCTCGACGGAAACTGGCTCGAGATCCTTATCCCCGTCGTCATAATTATTATCTACGCCGTTAGCGGCATCCTCAAGATGCGCTCAAACCTCAAGGAGCAGCAGGAAGGCCGCAAGTCCGAGCGACGCTATCGCCCCCTTGATGAGCAAGAAGAGTGGCAGGAGCCCGACACCGAGGCGATGGAAAAAGAATCCGCACGGCTCGAAAGGCTCCTCGAACTCAAGCCCGCGCCGCGCCCCGGACCTGCTCGCCCGCGGCCCGCCCCCCAGGGGCAGCAGCTTCAGGCTAACGAGCGAAGAACGCTCGACGCATTTCTGGCCACCGAAGCACCCACGCCGCTCTCTGATCGCATTGCTGAAGCCCGCAAAAAAGCCGAGGCGCTTGTAAGAGCACAGCAGGCCCAGGCCGCCAAAGAACCCCTCTGGCCGCGCGCAGCCGAAAGGATGGAAATTGCCCGCACTCGCAAACCCAAAGTGCCCGCCCCGACGGTCAGCCCCGCTGCAGCAAAACCCCGCACGGTGCCGCCGGTGCCGCCGCCCGAAGCGCATGTCCTTGGCGACCTCAAGGACAATCAAACGCTGCGAAACGCCATACTGTACGCCGAGATACTGGGAATCCCCGTCGCCTTGCGGGATATGGATATGTAGCCAAACGGTGGCATGGGCATCCTGCCCGTGTTCGGCCCAAACGCATAAACGGTGGCATGGGCATCCTGCCCGTGTTCAGCGATAGGGCATGCCTTTCTCCCGGCGCACCCAAAGTCCCCCTCCTCCTGTTGCCATGAAGAAAGCTCGCACACAGCCGCCAATCACGCCGGCTTTGCACCGAACATATCGAGGTGCACTATGCTCTCCAGCGACCGTTTCGGCACGTGAAGAACGTTGTTGTCGTCCAAATAGTATTCGATCGCCGAGCCTGACGCCGCCTCAAGCTGTGGACTTTCGTCGGGATAGCCCAGCGCAACCACAGAGTCAATCGTGTACTTCTCCGGAATCCCAAGAACCCGCCTCACGTTCTCCCGCCGCACGGACGCCAGCCAGCATGACCCGATACCCTGGCTCCACGCACATAGCAAGATGTTTTCAATGGCCGCCGCCGCATCGACAATCCCGAAATGCGCCTTTTCAAGATCACGATTGCGCAGCACAACGATATACGCTGTCGGTCGCTGGTCGGGCGCCGCATTACGCCCCGGCTGAATGTAAGCCGCCCACGCCAGTTCTTCGTAGACCGCCGCGACAAGCTCCGCCTCCCTGACGATAACGTATTCCAGCGGCTGAATATTGGATGCAGACGGAGCAAGGCGCCCCGCCTCCACAAGCTCCAGAAGCGTCTCCTCGCCAAGCGGCTCCTGCCTGAAAAGGCGAATCGTCCGCCGCGACTTCACCGCCTCGATGAAATCCATATCGTCTCCTGCCCGGCCCTCGCCTCCACCCCGAATCCAGGCCCGCCATCCACCGAAAAACTACTCGCTTTCCTTCTTGGAGTACTGCGCAACGATCTGCTGCTGCACGTTCGGCGGAACCGGCTCGTAGTGGCTCAACTCCATTGAATAGCTGCCTTGTCCCCCGGTAACGCTCTTCAACTGGCTGTTGTATTGCGTCACCTCCGAAAGCGGAACCTGTGCCTTGATCACGATCATTCCGCCCGCAAGCACGTCTTGCCCGCTGATCCGACCCCGACGCGAAGCCATGTCGCCGGTGATGTCGCCCATGTTGTCCGCCGGCGCGGTGATCTCGATATTCACGATTGGCTCAAGCAGGGCGGGCTTCGCCTTGCTAACCGCGTCGATAAACGCCCCCTTGCCCGCGGACCTGAAAGCAACTTCCTTGGAGTCCACCGGGTGATACTTGCCGTCATACACCGATACCTTCACGTCCTGCATCGGGAAACCCGCAACAACGCCCGATTCCATGACGTCCTTGATCCCCTTGAGAATCGCAGGCTCGTACTGACCCGGAATCGACCCGCCGAATATGTCCCAACTGTATTCCAGCGGCGGATCGCTGTCACGCTCCGCCGGCTCCACTCGAAGATAGACCTCTCCGAACTGACCGGCCCCGCCCGTCTGCTTCTTGTGCCGGTAGTGCCCGTCGGCCTTGCCCGTGATAGTCTCGCGGTAAGGTATCTTCGGCGCCTTGGTATTAACCGCCAGCTTGTAACGTTTCTCCATCTTCGAAAGCATCACCCGCAGGTGCAGATCGCCAAGGCCGCTGACAACCAGCTCCTTGGTCTGCATGTCGCGATCCACCTTGAAGCAAAGGTCCTCGTCGCAAAGCTTCTCCAGTGCCCCGCTGATCTTGCCCTCGTCGCCGCGCGACGCCGGCTCAAGCGCAAGCGAAAACATCGGCTTCGGCAGCACGGGCATCGCGATCGTCCCCGATATCGACCCGTCATGAACAACATCCCCCACACGAAGCTCCTCGACCTTCGCCAAAGTTATGACATCACCGGCGATACCTTCTTCGATTTCCGTAGTCTCCGCCCCCTGCATCTTCAGCGGATGCCCCGGCCGAATCGTCTTCTTCTCGTCGCCAACGTGTAACTGGCTGGAAGAATTGAACTTGCCGCTGAAAAGCCGAATGGATGAATACTTCATATTGGACCGGGGATCGAAACCCACCCTGAAAACAAGACCCGCTAATGGCCCGTTCGGATCGGTCTTGATATCCTTCTCGCTCTCGCCGTCCTTCAATACCGCCGGCTTGGCCTGCACCGGCGAAGGTACGCACGATATGATCAGGTCCAGAAGCTCCGTTACGCCCGCCTCCTTGCGACTGTCCGTAAACACGATCGGAACTAACGTACCAGCCACAAGCGCCTTGACGAACACCCCCGAGATCTGCTCGGCGCTGATCTCCTCGCCGCCCAGATAACTCTCCATCAGAGAGTCGTCCGCCTCAACTATGCTCTCCACCAGCTCCGTGTGCGCCTGCGACACATCCATCACCGGAGAATCCCCGACCTCGTTCGTTATGCAGTCGACCACCGAACGCTTGTCCGCCGAAGGAAGGTTCGCGCACCGGCAGCTCGTCCCGAAAGTCTCCTGGATTCCGCCCACAAGTGCCGACAGGTCGACATTGTCCGCATCCATCTTGTTGATCACGATTATACGAGGTTTCCCCGCCCGTGTCGCCGCCTCGAAGTGCTTGCGCGTGTTCAGCTCGATGCCCCCGCCCGCCCCCACCACCACGACCGCTGCGTCCGCAGCAGGAATCGCAGACAGAGCTGCACCAACAAAATCAGGATATCCCGGAGCGTCGATTATATTGATCAGCTTCCCCTGGTAGTTGGCGTAAGCAAGCGATGAGTGAATCGAATGCCCCCGCTGCTTCTCCTCGTCGTCATAATCGCAGACTGTCGATTTGTCTTCGATGGTGCCAAGGCGGTTGATCATCCCTGTTTTATGCAGGATCGCCTCGGCAAGCGATGTCTTACCGCTGCCGCCGTGTCCAAGAAGTATGATGTTGCGAATCTCATCAGTTTTTGCCACCGGTGAACGCCTCCATAAATTCTGGTTCAACTGCCTCGATTGTCCTAAAGCTCGTCAGTTTACACGATTAAATTCGGCCCCACAAGGGCAAAACACGAAGTAAAACCAAAACTTTTTACCCCCAACCCGCGCATTTCACCAAAGCCCCAACCGACAACTGCCGTATTTTGAATATATAAAAAAGTTGCGTCCATACGCCGACAAATTATACTGTTGCTGTATATCCTAAGGGCACATTCCCGCAAGGAGGTCAAAATGACAGGACGGATTCCAAAGGTCGTGGTCGTCGGACCAGCCTATGTCGACATGGTAATAAAGTGCAGGGAGTTTCCAAAGCCCGGACTCGCCGCCGACGGCTTCGGCGCATCCTGTATCCCCACCGGCCCAGGCCCAAATCGGGCCGTCGAAGCCGCTCTCTGCGACTGCGACGTCGCCCTCATCACAAAAGTCGGCGAAGACCCCTTCGGCCAAATGGCAAAAGCAAACCTCAAAAGGTTCCGGATAAACACCGAACTCGTATACACCGCCAGCGCAATGAGCACCGGAGTCATAATGACAATGGTCGATTCTTCCGGTGAAAACCTCAGTTGCGTCTCCGCCGGCGCAAACCGCGCACTCAGCGCGGACGAAGTCGGTTGTGCCGCCGCTGAATCACTAATCCAGGCCGCCGACGTCTGCCTCATCTCCGCCGATCTCCCCCAGGACGCCGTAATCACCGCAATAAGAATAGCCGACATGCACAGAACAAAAATCATCCTCGAAACCCCCCCGCAGGACCACGGAATAACAAGAGCCGCCGATCTCGACTGGCCAACCGAATACTACTCCGCCGACGTCCTCATCCCAAACTTCTACAAGCTCATGGAAGGTGCCGAACTCGGCGCAGGAAGCGCAGGAGAACTAAAACTCCTCGCCTCCGAGCTCGTCGCCAAGGGAATCGGCTGCGTCCTCATCAAGCTCCCGCCAAGAGAAGTCTTCATCGTCGACCGCTACGACACCACCCACGTACCCTGGGTAAACCTCGACATCGTCGATCAGACAGCAAGCACCGACGCCTTCGCCGGCGCACTCGCCGCATCCTGCGCAGTCGGAGACGAGCCCCAGGCCGCCGTCAAGTTCGCCTGCGCCGCCGGAGCTCTCGCAATGGCCGGATTCGGAGCACAGGACTCACTCCCAAAAAAAACCAAAATCATCGAGCTCCTGCAGCAGCAGCCCGACTGATCTGCCAACCGGCCCAGCCGGCGCCGCCGAACACCCCCGCCCCTTTTTACGTTCAACGCCCACCTCTATTCCGCCGATATCACTGTCGCACTCTGTAAAATGCGCAGAAAATTCTCCGGGGGGACTGGATGTGGCATCGTATCGGAACACAAAACTTAACGCCCACGCCGCACGCAACCTCACTCTCAATATCGACCCCCTCATCAGTCGCGCATCCATCTTCTGCCTCGCCGTCCTGCTCTCACTACTTTCGCCGCTCTCCGCCGCCAGGCGCCCCCAACCCGATCACGCCGACGAATACCGCAGAAAGGCCGAATGCATCCACAACATCCTTCTCTTTGCCGAGTGGCCCCCGCACATCCAAACCAAAAAAACCATCACCATCTGCATCCTCGGCCACGACCCCTTCCGCGGCAGCTTCCGCCATGTCCAGAACAAGCCCGTAGGCCCCGCCGCCCGAATCCTCAAGATCAGACGCCTCGGCCCCTACACCCCCGCAATCGACCTCAAAGACTGCGACGTCCTCTTCATCTCCCGCTCCGAATACGGCCGACTCGAAGACATAC
>JAWLHD010000310.1:0-5510 GCA_041690555.1 Anaerohalosphaeraceae bacterium | reverse complement strand
GTCGTCCATGACCTGTCATATACAGGAACATTCCGGATAGCGCAAGGGGGTATATGTGGATTTTCTGGAAATTCATGAAAAAATCTGTGAAGGCTTACCTTTGAGCCAGTGGCTGCCACCCTACTTGGCTGAGGGGTGGGTTCGAGAGGATTTGCTGCCAAAACGCACTTGGCGTGTGCGCGGGGGGGCGGTACAATGTTGGGCCATTATCGAAACAGCGATTATGACGCCAAATCGAAGGAGAACGGATGGGCGATCAATCGGCTTCGCATTCAATCGGCGCAGGGTCGGCAGTCGAACGCGACCGCGAGATGATCCTGAAGGCGAAAGGCAAAGGCAGGCTGGCGACATTTGCGGCGTTTTTCCGGCTGTCCGGTCCGGGTTGGCTTCAGGGGGCGATCACGTTGGGCGGGGCGTCTCTGGCGAGCAGTTTGTATCTGGGCGTGCTGGGCGGGTTCAGCATGTTGTGGCTTCAGCCTGTGGCGATTATCGCGGGGATCGTGATGCTAAGCGCGATCGGTTACGTTACCTTGTCGACGAACCAGCGGCCGTTCGGTGCGATCAACCGGCACGTTAATCCGATGTTGGGGTGGAGCTGGGCGATTGCGACGCTGATAGCGAACATGGTTTTTGCGATGCCGCAGTTCAGTCTTGCGACGGCGGCGGTGCGGCAGAATCTGATGCCGGGGGTGGTCGGGCCGGACGTGATGGCCGAAGGCGCCGCCAAGGGCGTCGTGTGCGGCTTCATTTTGGCCGTGTGCATTTTTGTGGTGTGGTTTTATAACAGCGGCAGCAAGGGCATACGATTCTTCGAGATCGTTCTGAAGGGGATGGTCGGACTGATCGTTGTTTGCTTTTTCGGTGTGGTGGTGAAGCTGAGCTTTGCCGCGGACGGGCTGAAGTGGGGTGAGATACTGCGGGGATTCGTGCCCAATCCCGATTTGCTGAACTCGCCGGCCGAGACGTTTGCTCCGTTTATCGCGGAGGTCGAGGAGCGTTTCCGGGGCTTCTGGACCGGCGCGATCGTCAGCGATCAGCGGGCGGTGATGATTACGGCGGTGTCTTCGGCGGTGGGGATCAACATGACGTTTCTGATGCCGTATGCTCTTCTGAAGCGGGGGTGGGACAGGGACTTTCGCGGGCTGGCGGTATTCGATCTTTCGGTCGGTATGTTCGTGCCGTTTATTCTTGCGACGAGCTGCGTGATGATCGCGTCGGCGTCGCAGTTTCATACGCAGCCGGCGAGGGGGCTGCTGGATGACGGGGTGCAGGCGCCGAAAAACCTTGTCGGCAATTATAATGCGAATGCGGGCGCGCGCATCAGGTACGAAATCGGCGAGGAGGCGTATGACGCATTGACGCGGGAAGAGGTTGCCGAACGTATTGCGGCGCTGCCCCAGGCCGACAAGCGTATGGCCGCGATGCTGGTGCGGCGTGATGCCTTCAATCTGGCGGACTCGCTGACGCCATTGACCGGTGAGGTGATAGCGCATTATGCGTTCGGCATCGGCGTGGTGGGCATGGGTATTTCGTCGATCATAATCATGATGTTGATCCAGGGGTTTGTATTCTGCGAGATCTTCGGGTTTGAATCCAAGGGCTGGGCTTACCGGCTTGGCAGTTTGATGCCGGCGGTGGGGGCGCTTGGGCCGTTTGTGTGGACGGGCGGCAAGGCGCAGTTCTGGTTAGCGGTGCCGGCGTTTGTGTTCGGGATGATGATCCTGCCAATTGCGTACTTTACGTTTTACCTGATGATGAACTCTCGGAGTCTTATGGGCGCCGACATGCCGCGCGGTGTGAAGCGATTGGTGTGGAATGTGTTGATGGCGGTTGCGTCGGGGCTGGCTGCGTTCGGGGCAGTGTGGTCGTTGTGGTCGAAGCTGGGCCGATGGGGCATCGGATTGCTGGCGGTGTTTGTCGGGCTCGTGGTGCTTACGGGGATTGTGCGTCGGGCAGTGCGCGCAGATGACAACCCCGTCTGAGTCGCGGACGAGCGTGGCGATTAGTGCTGGTAGATTCGTCCTTCGCGATAGTCCTGCCATGCGGGCTCGAAGGCCTTGCGGTCGGTGGGGGCGTTGCGGACGGGCACGGTTCGGCAGGTGAACAGGTCGGGGGCGTCGCAGTCGTAAGCGAGCTGCAGAATCACGCCGCGCAGAGATTCGTTTTCGGGTTTGAAGCGGAGTGGGCGTGCGGTTTTTGGATCGAGCACGTCAGGATGTATCTGTTGGCCGTTGTCATCGAGGACCAGGTGTGAGCCGCGCGAGCCGCTTCCCTGGGCGAGGAGTTCCACTATTGCCTTGAGGTAAGCTATGCTCGTCAGGGAGAGGTGGCGTGCCTGGACGGCGGGGACAAGATCGGCTGGGTTCTTCAGTATGAAGCCTTCTGCTGCGATTCGCCGGTACAGGGAGATCGCGTCGGCAAGGGCCTGGCGGGCGTCATCCGTGCGGCGGATATGCCCGGCGCAGGCTGTCATTCGCCGGCGAATTGCCGCAAGCGCCTCTCCGGGGGTGCATGCCGCGGGGTTGTTCATCTTTTCAAGGCCGGCGATCAGTTCGGCAAGCTGAGTTTCGATGGCTGCATCGCAGCGGGCGGCGTCGGGCAGGTGCGCGCCGTAGACGTTTGCGATGTATTCGGCTGCGCGGAGGCCGCCGGTCTGGCCGGCATTGAGGGCGGAACCGCCGGGGCGTTTGACGCCGTGGGTGCCGGCCATTTCACCGATGACGAAGGTGTGAGGGATGGTGGATTCCCACCAGCGGTTTACGGTGAAGCCGCCGTTGTTGTGCTGGGCGCAGACGGCGATCTCCAGCGGCTCGGAGTACAGGTCGATGCCGTTTTCGGTGTAGATCTCGATGGCGGGGGGGTTCATGTGGTGCAGGCGGTCGATGGGGGTTTGCTGTCGGGCGCCGGTGCGTGTCAGATAGGTGAGGGCTTCGTCTTCGAGTTCGTTCAGGGCGAAGGGACGCATTTGGGCATTGCCCGCGGGGTTCCTGAGGAAGTCCATCCAGACGCGGCGGCCTTTTTGTGTTTCGTTGAATACGAGGACGTCGATCAGGGAGGATTGGAGGTCGGCGATACGCTGGGGGTCAAACGGCCACTGGTAGCCCTTCAGGAAGATATTCGTCGCCATGCGCGACATTGTCGGGAAGTAGTCGGCGAGGAAGTCGCGTTCGTCGCTGCCGTGGGAGTCGGTGCTGAAAATGCGCGGGACGGCCTGCATGTATGTGCCGGAGACGTTCCAGCGGAATTTGGTGCTGGCGAGGCCGAACTGGGATTCGGTGAGGTTTTCAGCGGCGAGTCCGGCGGCGAGCGCCAGGCCGTGGATGCCGACCTGGCCTTTGGGATATACGGTGGTTTCGTAGAGTTCGCCGGGGCCTCCGGCAGCGAGGACGAGGTTTTCGCAGCAGAAGACGGTGAGGCCATAGCTGCCGTCGGCGAGTCGTTTCTTGTCGATGGTGACGAGGCCGACGAGTCGTCTTTGGGGACCGTCGCCGGCGGTGAGCAGGTGGGCGGCCTCGTGGCAGTCGAAGATGCTTATTCCGTACCGTTCGACCTGGCGCTGGAGGCATTCGCTCATGAACCTGCTTGTCTTGGGTCCGGCGGACGTGGCGCGTTCGTAGGGGTCATGGTCGGTCTTATAGCCGATGAAGCTTCCCATCGGGTCGTGCGGGAAGGGCACGCCCGCCTGGACGAGGTGGTAGAACTCGCGCAGAGAGCCGATGCCTTCGGCGAGCGCAAGGTCGGCGTGGCAGCAGCCGGCGGCGGTGAGACTGCGGGCGAAGTCTTCGGCGCTGTCGGCCGTTTCGGGGCTGGTGCCCATTTTGTAGTAGGTTTGCTTGTCGGAGCCGCTCATGCGCGAGGCACCGAGTGCGATGCCGCCGGTGACGACGGCGATGCGGTTGTGGGCGTCGGGAACTCCGCGGTCGGACATGAACTCGCAGAGGTGGACCGCGCAGTTCATGCCGGCTGCGCCTGCGCCGGCTATGATGGTGTTGTAACGGTGAATTGTAACGTTTTGCCGGGCGATGCTGCGTGTTTCCATTGCGGATTCCGTTAGAGATTGAAGTTTCGTGAGGTGACTTTGCTGATTGTTTCGAGGTCGGCGGATGCGAAGTCGAGATCCGGCCATTTCTCTGCGCGTTTGGCGTCTATCAACTGCTTGATCTCGCCGAGGCGTTCGGAGAGGAGGGCGTAATCCTGTTCGTCGACGATCCTTTTGAAGACGGGTTTTTCGATCATGCTGAAGGAGCCGCCGACGACCAGTACGCCGGCGTCGATGTAGTCGCCGATATTGCCGGCGTTGGTGCCGCCGGTGGGAACGAGGCTGATCATCCTGTGAAGGGCGGGATCGACGGCCTTGACGAAGGCGGGTCCGCCGAGCTCTTTTGCGGGGAATATCTTGCAGAGGTTTGCGCCTTTGGAGAACTGGTCGAGGATTTCCGTTGCACCGGCGCATCCGGGTATGATGGGCAGGCGGCCGTGAAAGGCTCTGAATGTTTCTTCGCTGAAATTGGCGGCGGATACGAGGTAGGCGGCGCCTGCGTCGACGACCTGGCGGACGGACGGCAGGGGATCGGTTGTGCGGGCGCGATTGTAGGCGTGGAGCATGCCTTCGAAGTCTATCAGGCTGGCTGCGCCTGCGCAGAACTGCGGCAGTTCGGCGCGCAGGCGCTGGAGCTTTTCGAGCGGCTTCTGTATGCGGCAGGTTACCTCCATGTTATTAATGCCGGCGTTCATGAGGGCCTCGGCGGTCTTGACGACGTCGAGCCTGTCTTCGTTGAAGACGAGGATGAAGCCGTCGCGGACGATCGTTGTGAGAGTGGTTTTCATGTCCATTTTTATCTCCCTTAGAGTCTTCGCAGGTGGAAGCCGCCGTCGACGTTGATGACCTGGCCGGTGGAGAAGTCGAGGCGTCCTTCGGCGATGGCGGCGACGGCGCGTGCGACGTCATCGGGGGCGCCCCATCGCTTGACAGGGGTGAGGCCTTCGGCGATGAGCTTGTCGTATTTGTCCCGTACTACGGCGGTCATGTCTGTGGCGATGATGCCGGGTCGTATTTCGAAGACGCCTATGCCGTATTCAGCGAGGCGGTCGGCGTAGAGTTTGGTCATCATGCTGACACCGGCTTTGCTTATGCAGTATTCGCCACGTGCGGGGCTGCTGGTGTAGGCTGAGATGGACGAGATGTTGACGATGCGGCATTTGCGGTCCGGGTGGACCTGCACCTGGCGGACCATCCATTGGGCGATCTGCTGGGTGAGAAAGTACGGTCCTTTGAGGTTTATGGCGATCAGGCGGTCGAAGCTGTCTTCGGCGGCTTCGAGCAGGTCGGCTCTTTTTGCCGGCGCCACGCCGGCGTTATTGACGAGCATGTCGCAGCGGCCCAAGGCATTCTCGGCAAGCTGGACCAGGCGGTTTCGATCTTCAGACCTGCTGATGTCGCTGCGAAGGGTCTTGCAGGCTGCCCCGGCGCTTACAAGGTCCTGCCGCGTCCTGTCGGCCGCGGATTCGTC
>JAWLHD010000309.1:0-5522 GCA_041690555.1 Anaerohalosphaeraceae bacterium | reverse complement strand
TATGATGCAAACGCCGACTTGGGCAAGCTGCAGGAAGTGGCCTTGCAGTTCACCGATATGGGCGGATACAGGTTCCAGGGCGCCGCAGCCAGCAAGGGCCGTCTGACGCTCGGCAAAGATGCGATCCTGCTAAGCGGCCAAGGCCTTGCTGAAAAACTTGTGATTAGCAAAAACGGTGTAACGACCCCCGAGACCAGTGCCAATGTGGGGTTTAATATCGAAAAGACCTCCGAGTTGCTCAGGATTCCTTCCCTGAAGATCATGGCTGATGTTGGGCGTCTTGAGCTCACCGACTCTGTGATTCCCGGCGACATGCAGCGTAATGAAACCCGTGTAAACCTGTCGGCCGACGTTGATCTGCGCAAGCTCCAGCCCTTTATGGGTTTGGCCACCGAACTGCCCGAAGGCTTGGCGATTGCCGGGCGGCTCACTTCCGAAACTGCCCTCACCGGCAAGGACGGTGTGCTGCAGGTGGTGACTGACAGGACCAACGTAACAGGCTTGGTGATCACTGCGCCGGAGCAGGAGCCTTTCAGGCAGGAGACCGTCAGGGTTGCTGTCAATCTGGTTGCGGACACGCGGGAAAAAGAGCTTACGATCAACGATTTGCTGATCGAGGGCGTCGAAGGTCAGTCCTTGATCAGGGTTATTAAGGGGCGATTCGAAGAAGGTCAGAGACAGGGCAGGACGTCCGTTACCGGCGAGCTCGAGGCACGCTACGATCTGGCGGCCGTTACCGCTATGGGAGCAGTATTCTTGCCCCAGGGACTTGCCATGGAGGGCATCCGAACGACGCAACTGACATTTGACTCCGAGTACCCCACAGGCGCCGATCGATTTCTGGCCAACCTCAATGGACGCACCGATCTGGGATTCGACAGGGCGAGATATCTTGGCTTGAGCGTGGGACCAGCTGATATAAGAATCCGGGCTGAGCAAGGCTTCATGACCATTGAATTGCCGACTACCCCTGTAAACGACGGCAGCACCCGCTTTGCAGGAAACATCAATCTGGGGGAGACACCCAGGACTCTTAGGATGGCTGCCCCAGCCCAATTGATCGAAAACGTCAACATTAACGATGAGATGAGCAGACGCCTTTTGGCGTATATCAATCCGCTGTTTGCCAACCAGGCTGATGTAAGCGGTGTGGCGAATTTTCGCTGCGAAAGGCTTGCACTGCCGTTTGATTCTGACCTGATGCAGGAGAACCTTCAGATTGCCGGCACAATCCAGCTCGATGGCGTGCGGCTCCAGCCCCGAGGTCTGCTCGGGCAATTCGTCAGTACTCCGACGATTCTTACGGTCATGCCCACGCGCTTCATATTGCAGGACGGCTTCGTCAACTATGAAAACATGGAAGCTCGTTTGGGCGAGTACCCGGTGAATTTCAGTGGCAGGATAGGGTTGGACCGTACAATTGACATGAATGTTACGTTCCCATGGGCGCTAACAGGAAAGGCGGTCAAGGTTGGCGATCCGACGGCAAGAGTGACGGCCCCGATCGAGGGGACTCTCGACAACCCGACAATTAATATACAAAGACTTATAGAGAACCTTGGCAGGCAGCAACTTGAAGAACAGCTTAAGAGACGTGAGCAGGAGCTTCGTGATCGTCTCGACAGGATATTCCGATAAGATGTTGCCGATCATGCCGTCTCTTGCTTTTGTCTAAAGCTTTGTCTTGAAATCTCCGATTCTCCATATGCGGTACGCCCGAATAAACCGCCTTTTTTAGGAGAAGGAATGCTCAAAGAGTTCCTCAGTGCACCTACCGAGAAACTTGGAAAATGTGGGCAATTCGCCGCTTTTCAACTCAGGCTGTGGCGGCATTGCGTCAAGCTCCTGCGCCAGAACCGCGCGGGTACCCAGGCTGCCGCACTGTCTTACCACAGCATATTCGGCATCGTACCCTTGGCCATTGTTGTTGTAATGGTCTTACAGGCGATACCCGGCTATCGTGAGGCGGCGGAGAACGTCAAGACATTCTTCTACGAACAGCTCAATCTCGACCGGATAGTATATCCCGTCGACACCGGGCCGGAGCCCGATGAAGTCCGACTCACTGACAAAATCGACGAGATTGCCAGCCGCTATATTTCGCGCCTCAACACCGGTGCGATTACTTTGTTCAGCTCGCTGTTTGTGCTCTGGGCGGCCGTGGCGCTGCTTACCACCATCGAACGCTCGTTCAACGCCGTCTGGCATGTCGGACGCGGCAGGAATCTCGTGCAGCGTATAGTGAACTACTGGGCGCTAATGACACTTGGACCGCTGTTGTTTGCTGTTGGTTTTTATGCAAGCACGCACTACCTCGTTGAAAGTGAGGCCGAACAGAACATTATCGCTCAAATCGGATGGTTCTTTCCGTATCTGATCAGCGTTGCGGCGTTCTTCTTGCTCTATTTCGTCCTGCCAAACGCCAAGGTCAACATCGGCGCAGCGCTTTGGGGCGCGGCCATAGCCGCCTTGATCTGGACCGGCGCAAAGGACCTCTTCTCGGTTTACGTTGTCAAGTTTATCCCGCAAAGAACCGTCTATGGCGTTATGGGGCTTATACCGCTTGCCGTTTTGTGGATATGGGTTACGTGGCTCATTGTCCTGTTTGGCCTGCACCTCACCTATGCCACCCAGCACCTCAAAAAGCTTGACGAAGCGGAGATGGAAGCTATGCGCAAGACGGAAGAGTACTTCCTCGTTAACGACTTCACCGTAATCAAGATCGTCGAGTACATTCTGAATGAATTCGAGAGCAAACATGGGCCCGTACCACCTGAGGAGGTCTGTCGCAGGCTCAATCTGCCGGCAGAATTCGGCGCCCACATACTGGAGCACCTTGTCCGGCAGGGTCTGCTTGTCCAGGCAGCCGAACCGCATGTGGGATACGTTCCGGCCACGGATGGCTCGCACTTGACGCTGGCGGATGTAGCCGATGCGGTCCGTGCCGCCAGTTTCGACCGCGACGACCTGGCGGTAAGCGACCGACTGAGCGAAATAATGCGGTCTCAGCGGGATGCGCTGGCAGGCGTAACGCTCAAGGAAGCGCTCGGGTCATGGCCCTCCAAATCCGCGTAAACGCCTTTTTCTCAGAGGTTTGCGGCGGTTCCAAGCCAGAGCGACGCGGCGCTGTAGATGAATTTTACGCTGAAAAGGACCAGCGCGCCCCCGCAAACCGCCATAATTAGCCTCTGGACGCGATCGCCGAAGACGCGAGCGCCGCCGAAGCTGGCAAAACCCAGAAAACCAAGCCATATCAGGTCGCAGAGCCAGTGGATGATGGTGAAGAGGACGAAGGCCAGCCAGCCCAATTGGCGGGCGTCGGTGGCTAATTTGAGGCCAACGGTTGCCCACCAGAGGAGAAAATAGGGATTTGAGGCTGAAAGTGCGATTCCGGTGAGGACAGGGCTGGAGGTTTTTGGGGTTTGGGTTGCGGTGGCGGTTGTGTTGGTGGTTCGGATCATTGCGGCTCCCATCCATAGGAGGAAGAGTCCGCCGACGAGTCCGATGGCGATTTGAGCGGCGTTAGAGCGGATTATTGCGCCAAAACCAAGGATTATGAGGAACATGAGTGGGAACTCGACGAAACCGTGGCCTACAGCTATGAGGGCTCCGGCGTGTTTTTTGGAGGCTCCGTGGGCGATTGTGGCGGCGGTGATGGCACCGGGGGCCATGACTCCGGAGAGGGAAATGATGACTGCGCTTAGGAGAAAAACGGCGATTTCCATGTTTTAAGCGGGTTTATGAGCTTTCATTTTGCAAAAGATGCGTGCTTTTCGTTCGAAAGTCGGCGAAAAATTTGCGAAAAGCGCGCAGAAGCGATGATTTTTTTCAAAACGGTTGTGCATTTTTTCATATTTTTGCGCAGAAAGCTGTGCTTTTTACGTTTCAGTGCGCAGAATTCGGCGTCTTGCAGGCGGCAGACTACTCCTGGGCGATGCCTTTTGCGACGAGGATTTTTTTCTCGATCTCTTTTGTCAAGTCTGAATTGTCCTTGAGAAACTGCTTTGCATTTTCGCGTCCCTGGCCGAGCCGCATGTCGCCATAGTTGATCCATGCACCACTTTTCTGTATGACACCGCATTCGATACCGAGATCGATGAGGTCGCCTTCATGGCTGATGCCTCCGGAGAAATCGAGATCGAACTCGGCGGTCTTGAAGGGCGCGGCGACTTTGTTCTTTACGATCCTTGCGCGGACACGGTTTGCGATTGCCTCGCCGGCGGGGTCCTTGATTGTCGAGATTCGACGTATGTCCATTCTCACGGAGCTGTAGAACTTGAGGGCGTTGCCGCCGGGGGTGGTTTCGGGGTTGCCGAACATGACACCGATCTTCATGCGGATCTGGTTGATGAAGATGAGGCAGGTTTTGCTCTTGCTGATTATGCCAGTGAGCTTTCTAAGGGCCTGGCTCATGAGTCTGGCCTGGAGGCCGACGTGGCTTTGACCCATCTCGCCCTGCATCTCAGCGGCGGGTACGAGCGCGGCGACGGAGTCGATAACGATGATGTCCACGGCGTTTGACTTGATGAGCATCTCGGCGATATCGAGGGCCTGTTCGCCGGTGTCGGGCTGACTGACGAGCAGGCTGGAGATGTCGACTCCGAGCTTTCGGGCCCATGTTGTGTCGAGGGCGTGCTCGGCGTCAATAAAGGCCGCGACGCCGCCCTTTTTCTGTGCATTGGCTATTGCATGGAGGGCGATGGTAGTTTTGCCGGAGGATTCGGGGCCGAAGAATTCGCAGACGCGGCCGCGGGGTATGCCGCGGCCTCCAAGGGCGATGTCCAGCGAGAGGGCGCCCGTGCTGATTCCTTCGACGCGGGCGATGTTGGACTCGTCCATCTTCATGATGGAGCCTGCGCCGTACTGTTTTTCGATCTGTGCGATTGCCCTTTCGAGGGCGCCGCCAGTGGAGCTCTTTGTTTCGGTTTCGGCCGTCTTGACCGCTTTCTTTGCTTTTGCCATAGCTTTCTCCTGTAAACCGCCGGTAGTGCGAATTTCAAAATCAGCACGCATGTTTGCCGGGCAGGGGGGGCCTGCCGCGGGTCGGCGTGCCGCTTATTCCAACATGCTTCTGCTTATGAGAGTATAAAGAGGTCCCGTACTTGTCAAATCACTTTTATAGACGCAGACGGAGTCGACTGAGACGCTGCCAAGCTGCTGGGCGGCGCGGTCCCTGGCGGCGTTCTGGATGGCCTTTGCCGCGCGCGGGCTCTTGATCCGGCAGAGCGTCAGGTGTGCGCTGAATTTCTTTTCGTCTTTTGGCCAGCCGGCGTCGGCCAGCCGCTGGTCGAGATCCTGCTGGAGGGCGGCGAGGGCGTCGTGGGGGGCGATGCCGATCCAGAGGACACGGGCGGGTCGGCCGAACGTGCCGACGCCCTGGACGTCGAGAGAAAACGGCGGATGGTCGGCGGCGGTCTGTTCCAGCAGGCGGCAGACGTCGGTGATTTCCCGGTCGCGGACCTCGCCAAGGAACTTGAGGGTGAGGTGTATGTTGTCGGGCTCGACCCATTTGGCCTCAGAGG
>JAWLHD010000308.1:0-5525 GCA_041690555.1 Anaerohalosphaeraceae bacterium | reverse complement strand
GACCGCCGAAGGCGGTCATGATCTCGAGAACATCATGGTTGACATAATCAGGCGGGAAAAGGTCGTGTGGTTCAAGTAGACGAAGACATGATACGCTCCAGCCGGTCTATATCGATCGGCTGGAGCTTTGGTAACTTCAAGGTACATACAGTTCGAGGAGCAAGCTATGAAAAAGCACATGTGCACCGCGGCGCTTGCCGCCGTGGCTGTCCTGGCCATTCTGCCGGGGTGTACTTCCTACGCGGACAAGAAGCAAGCCGCACGCGTCAAATGGGACAAGGTCTCGGCACAGGCGAGGGTAACGGTGGCGCGAGATCTCTTTGAGAACGGCCGCTATGAGGACGCCTATACCACGGCCCAGCAGTGCCTCCAGTCAAATCCGGAATTGCCCGAAGCACACCTTATCTCAGGCAAGTGTCAGTATCGCAGCGGGCGCCTCGCACAAGCCCAAAGTTCATTCATAAAAGCCGTGGGCTTCGACGAACATCTCCATCAGGCATGGTACTGGCTTGGCGAAATCGCCATTCACAATCAGCAACCTGCGCAGGCACTGGAATACTACACCCGAGCCGTGTCGCTGGATCCCATCAATATCGACTATATTGTCTCGCTTGTCGAAGCTTACGCCGAGTTGGGACGGTATGATGAGGCGCTTGGCCTGCTCGAAACGAAGAGGACGGTTCTGCCCGGCAATGTACGCCTAAGGGTGACGACCGCCGACATCCTTCATCGATTGGGCAGGACCAAGCAGGCCATTTCAATGTATAACCAGGCTCTGCTGCTTCAGCCGGACAATGCCGCTGTTGCGGAAGCCCTGGGTTACTGCTACGTAACCGAACAGGAATATAATCTTGCGTGCACCATGTTCGAGAAGGTCGTCGCGCAAGCCTCCGGCGACAAGAAGAAGGCCATTCTGCAGCTCTTGGCTGTTTGCAGCATGAACGCCGGCCAATACGGCAAGGCCGTGGGCTACTACGATCAATTGAGTGTGGACCAGCGGGACAGTGAGCAGCTCTGGCTGCAGATGGGACAAGCCGCCCTTGGCGCCGGCGCCGCCAGTCGCGCAGCCGCATGCGCCGCACGCGCACTTTCGCTGCGTCCGGGATGGGAAGACGCCATAGCGCTGCAGGGCTGTGCTCAGTATCTCAGTAACGATTACGATGCTGCCCTCCAGACCTTCAGCAGGATCATTGCCACAAAGAAGACGGGTGGGTTCGCCTGGCTCATGACCGGAAGGTGCTACCAGCAGTTGGGACAGCATGACCTTGCCAACAAGGCCTACGAGAACGCAAACAGGCTCAATCCCGAAAGCAAGCTTAGCAGTCTGTTGGCCACGAGTCGCTGAGCATGCGACCGCGATAACAAGGACAGGGAGATTCAGTGCGTTTATTCAGGTACACTGTTATAGGCATGTGGGCGGTTGCCGCTTGTGGTACAGCCGCACTCGTTGCAGCGGCCGCTGCCGGCGTGGGCACGGCTGTCCTGGTGGTACTGGGTTTTCCGGTTGTCGCTTGCCTGATTCTGACCGGCCTGATTCTGCTGAAGACGGCCGCCGCCATCGAGACGCTCTGTGCAGCACTTGAAAAACCAGACAGTGCGTACCACTTCGGCGAGGGGAGCACACTTCTCAAACCGCTTTACACCGCACTGCGCCGACTACTTGAAATCCACAGGGAAGGGCAACACAGGCAGCGCAGCCAGGACAGCGAAATGGTTGTGCGGCTCCAGTTGCTTGAGCGGCAAAAAAAAGATACCGAAGCGATTATTTACAGCATTCGCGACAGCGTTCTCGTAACCGACGCATCCGACCGCATCATAATGGCCAACGCGGCTGCGGAGAGGCTGTTCGGGTTCACCCTGGACCGGGATCAGGCGCGCAGGCTGGACGAAGTGATCCGCCATCCCGACTTTGTTCGGCTCGTCGGCAGAAGCAAACAGAGCCGAACCTCCCACGTGCGGCAGGAGCTTACCTTTGGCGATCCGCGCCAGCCGAAGACCTACGACTGCATAGTTTCCTGCGTTGAAGACGAAAAGAATGCCGCCTGCGGCATCGTGGCCGTCCTGCACGACATTACGCGGGAGAAGGAAATCTCGCAGATGAAAAACGACTTTGTCAGCCATGTCTCGCACGAACTCAAGACGCCGCTGGCCTCCATCAATGCCTATGCGGAAATGCTTGTCGATGGCGAAGCTCAGGACGCCGAGACAATGCAGCGGTTCTGCACGGTTATCCAGACACAGGCCCAGCGGCTCAATCGTCTTATCGAGGACATCCTGAATATATCGCGAATAGAATCGGGCCTGATCAAAGTCGACAAGGAAACGTGCAGTGTGGCGATACTTGCTCAGAACGCCGTCGAGATGATCAGGAGTTACGCGATGGAGAAAAGCATCACCATCCAGGCGCCTGCCGCGATCATCCACGATCAGGTCCTTGCCGACAAAGATATGCTGACCCAAGTTGTGATCAATCTTCTGAGCAACGCCGTGAAGTATACGCCGGCCGGCGGAATGGTAGAGGTGGATGTGGAGGTCGATGAGGTCGACTGCTGTGTTCGCCTGACCGTGGGCGACACCGGCGTGGGAATACCGTCAGACGACCTGCCATACGTGTTTGACAAATTCTATCGGGTCGAGGCAAACAAGAAACAAGCCAAAGGAACCGGTCTCGGGCTGAATCTCGTCAAGCAGATTGTCGAAACAGTCCACGGCGGGCGCGTCTTTGTAACGAGTGTGCCGCAACAGGGAAGCACATTTGGGTTTACTCTGCCGCTGGCGGCCGAGAGAGTCGCCCTGAACGTCTAAAACAACTTCGGAGAAAAGCCATGACCGACAGAAAAGTACTGGTTGTCGATGATGAAATCCATATCGTGCAGGTCGTCGCCATTAAGCTGCGAAACAACGGTTTTGAAGTTGTAACCGCCGAAAACGGCGCCGAAGCCCTCGAACTGGTGCGCAGCCAGCATCCCGACCTGGTAATCACCGACTATCAGATGCCCGTCATGACGGGTGTCGAACTGATCGAAAACCTCCGCAGTGATGCTGAATTCGTCGAGTTGCCCGTCATCATGCTCACTGCCAGAGGCTTTGCCATTGAGGATGACAAGAAAGCACGGCTAAATGTCGCCGCCTGTCTGAGCAAGCCGTTCAGTCCTCGCGAGGTGCTGCAGTGCGTTCAGGATGTTCTTCAGCAAGTCTCCGCATAAGCCCCAAAAGGATAACGGATTGAGATGACACAGACGATTACAACAAGCTTATCCGAAACTCAACTGGAGAACCTGCGGAATCTCGCCAGGACGGTTAACCGGTTGGACGCCGACTTCTTCGTTTTCGATGCGCAGGAAGAATGTCTCATAAACGCGCCTGCGGGACAAATTGTAAGCGATCCGCAGCATATCGCTCATTGCGCAAGCCAGATGCTGCAAAACTGGCGTCCGGGTGTGCAATATTTCGGGGATACAAATGAGATACTGGCGTTCTCTCTGAGGGACGGACAGCAGGCCGCCGCGGTTGTCGTAGTGCATGCCGCCCGTCAACACCCACAGCCGCTCAGCGAGGGAGCATGCATCAGCGGCGAAAATGTGGTTGTACCGGGCGTCCCGATGGCGCACATCGCCGATCTGTTGAACCTGTTCATAAGTGATTTCCACAATTCCGCCAAGGCAACCGGTCAACTCGAAAAGGTCTGTACGGAGCTTTCCGAGACATACGAGGAACTGATGCTCCTCTATAATCTCAGCTCCAACATGAAAGTTACACAGACAGACGCCACATACCTGCAAATGGCCTGTGATCAGCTTACTCAACTGGTCAGAGTGGAGGGCATCGCCATATTCCTGGACAAGAAAACCGATGGCGAAAAACGTCTGACACTCACGGCCGGATCAGGGCTGGTCACCATCGACCCGGTAATGGCCGAGATACTTCAGGTCCATCTGACGCGCGAGCTGAAGGGCGGTGCCGAAGCGCTGCTGGACAGCAATGTCGATCGACCCTTTAAGTACGAATGGCCTGACCGCATCAACAACATTCTCGCCGTCCCTCTCAACGGCGCCGAGAACATGATCGGGCTGATGGTGGCTACGAATATCCTGGACAAGCCGGATTTCGATTCGACCGATGTTAAACTCTTCAATACGGTCGCCCATCAGTGCGCCGTATTCATGGAAAATGGACGTCTATTTGGCGATCTCAAAGAGCTGTTTGTCGGGGCGCTCAAGGCATTGACAAACAGCATTGACGCCAAGGACCAGTACACGCGAGGCCATTCCGAACGTGTTGCGTTTATCTCCCGCTGGATAGCCGAGAGGCTCTCGGAGACGGTTCCACTGGACGAGGAGCAGATACACCGCATCTATCTTGCCGGCCTCTTGCACGACGTGGGCAAGATCGGCGTCAACGAGGCCGTTCTGCGAAAGAAGGGCAAACTCACCGAAGACGAGCTTGCCCGCATTAAGGCTCATCCGCAGATCGGCGCTTCGATTCTGTCGGAGATCAAGCAGATGCGAGAAATCGTCCCCGGCGTCCTGTGCCATCATGAACGCGTTGACGGCAAGGGGTACCCCAAAGGCCTTGCCGGAGACGACATACCGCTGATCGGCAGGATAATAGCGCTGGCGGATGCTTTTGATGCGATGACCTCCAAACGCGTGTATCGCGAGGCCCTCAGCATCAAGAGGGCAATCGCCGAGATCAGAAAGGGCATAGGAACCCAGTTCGATCCTGAGATCGCTGCCGTTTTCATCGAAAGCGATATTCGAAAACTCTGGAGCATCATTCAGGACGGGTTCATTGAGAGCTGGGATTACAGCAATTTCAATGAGTACGGAACGGTCGCCGTTGGAACCCTGATACGATGAAGATTCAGACGCAGAATTACAACGATGTCACCGTAGTCGAATTGCAGGGCGAATTCACCTCTGAGTTCGCCAAGTCTTTTGTAGATGCCATGACCTCCATCGTGGCGGGAGGCGCTTTTGGTATTGTCCTGGACATGTCAAATGTTGCCTTCATCGACAGCCAGTGCCTCGAGCAACTGCTGTGGCTGCGGGATTACTGTCATGAAAACAGTCGTCAGCTTAAGCTTGCGGGTCTCGAAGAGAATTGCAGGAAGATTCTTGAAATCACACGGCTGCTGAGCAAGTTCGACGTGTATGACGAACTTGCGCCGGCGGTGAAAAGCTTCGCTTGAGGCGATGCGGCAAACTGAGATGATGAGCGAAATCGGAACAGAACAGAAACTGCAGTTGGGACAGGTCCTGCTCGAGCGCGGTGTGGTTACGGAAGAGCACGTTCGGCAGGCACTCGATCGCCAGCAGCAGGAAGGCCATCAGAAACTGCTTGGCGAACTGCTCGTTGAGATGGGCCACTGTTCTGAAAACCAGATAGCTTCGGCGCTGGCCCACGCATACGGCGTACCGTATGCCCAGATCACGCCAAAGATATGCGATCCTACTGTCGTCGAAATCCTGCCCCGCGACTTTCTTGAAGAACACGCTGTGCTGCCTCTCTTCAAAGAGCACGAG
>JAWLHD010000307.1:0-5526 GCA_041690555.1 Anaerohalosphaeraceae bacterium | reverse complement strand
TGATCAGAAAGGCAAAAGGCAAGACCTGACCCTGATGGATCCCCCATGGGAATATCCGTGGGAACCTGGACCTTGAGGACGTTTGCATCCCAACTGACCACCGTCAAGGCCGACCCGTTAAACTCGACGGTGCCGGCCGTAGTGCCGAAGTTCCGGCCGATGATGGTGACGATGCTGCCGGGCGCGGCGGTTGAGGGGTTCACCTCCCAAACCGTCGGCAGCGTCTGCATGGCCCTGACCAGGGAGTTCGACGCATTGGCGCGCCCCTGGGTCACAGCCAGTTGCCCAAGCGAGGGCTTTCCATCGACGCCGTTCAACATGGCGTTCTTGACTCGCGCCCATGGAAGCGAGGGGTACTGGGCCCATACCAGCGCCGCCAGACCCGATACCTGTGGCGTCGCCATGGATGTGCCGCTATAGGAGGCGTACCCGTTGTAGGGAACGGTACTCAGGATCGACTCGCCAGGAGCGAAAAGATCGACGGAACTGCAACCCCGGTTTGAAAACGATGCTGGACTATCGTTGTGGTCGCTGGCACCGACGGCGATGATGTTGTCCAGCGCATAGCCTGAGGGATAGTTCGTGAAGGCATCCGTGTCCATTCCTTCATTGCCCGCCGCCGCAATAAAAAGGATGCCTGCGTTTGCTGCAGCGGCGATGGCATCGTAAAGCGCCTGGCTGTACCCGCCGCCACCCCAGCTGTTGCTGAGAATCATGCGCGAGTAGCTGTTGGCCGTCTTGATGTTGATGGCATAGTTGATCAGCGTGATGGCATCGGAGTCGTAACCATAGCCGTCCGCGCTCAGGAACTTGAGCGCCATCAGCTTCGCATTCCACGCTGCGCCCGTGACGCCAACCCCGTTATTGCCCTTCGCGCCGATGGTGCCGGCCACGTGGGTGCCATGGGCATTGTCATCGTAGGGATCGCTGTCGTAGTTCCACGTATCGATGCCATAAACGTCGTCTACGTAGCCATTAGCATCGTCGTCAATGCCGTTGCCCGGGATTTCACCGGGGTTCTGCCACATATTGGCGCTCAGGTCTTCATGGGTGTAGTCGATGCCCGTATCCACCACGCCTACGATGACAGTGTCCGCCGCGGTCCGGACATCCCACGCCTCGGGAAGATCCATGTCCGCGTCTGGCGTACCCCCGGTCTGCCCGGTGTTGTGCTGGCCCCACAGATCGGGAAAATAGGGGTCGTTAGGAAAACCCAGCGCCTTCACCTGGTAGTCGGGCTCGGCATACTCCACCGTGCCGCTACGATAGAGCGCCTCAATGGCCCGGCCCACGCCCACCGGTGTCTCCACCACCAGAACACCGATGTTGGCAAAACCCTTGACCGCACGGCCATGAATGTTGGCCAATGCCGTTTGTGCCGCCATCGGCAAGGCGGCGCTCATCTGCTGCGCAGCCTCCGTTGGCGAACTCGTCTTTCCCGGGAAAGCACTGGAAGGCGGTCGCGCTCCGCCCGTCTTGAACTTCACGAGGAGCCGGTCGCCGGCAAACTTTACGTTGGCTAACGGCCTATGATTACCTGCCTTGGTACCAAGCGCCGCAGCAACACTCTTCACATCGCTGCGAGGTTCCATGGTGCCGCTCGGCTGTTCTGCAAATGCGCAATGCGCGCCAAGAGTCGTGGCGGCAGCCACCACGATTGCCATGTTCTTGAGCCATCCTGTTTTCACGGTTCCTTCTCCTTGCGTTCTAGATATGAAATCTCAACTCTTTACGGCCATTTACGTTTCCTTGCACTCCTTCATCGTCTTCTCGTCACCAGAACCAACATCTATGATTAACCAACTGCGTCTAGACTTGTTTCTCGCAGCGCTCTGAGGTATCACCATCGTCCACCCGAATAGGCTTGAAACGGGCTCAATCCCTGGACGGTTCAGCAAAGGCTGTCAAATAACACGACAGCTATCATCGCTGCCCATTTTGCTCGGGGATATTCGTATTTGTGGCGCCTCCTACCAGCTTGAGGGACCCGGCGTGTCTATGACTTATGCCGTTTTCAACCGATGTTCATTCCGCTGAAGTTTGAAGTTGTAACCGAATGCATCAAAATCTCCACGGAAGAAGTTGTAAATCCTTTCGAGCGTCTCCTCTGAGGGCGACACATCGCATCGAATGCCGACGTTTCTCCGGGGTAACACGATCTTCTCTTCAACTGGCAGACCCAGCGCCTTGGCGGCGACGCTTATCGCGCCTTCAAGTCCATCTTCGTATCGAAACACTTGCGTTGCCCCATCGACAAACTCCACTTGTGGTCGAAAGTGGTTATCCAAGATATAGGGATTGCGATCGTAGCGTTCTAGGACACGCTCGACCCATGCATCAAAACTGATGGCGCTTCTCCCGTCTGCAAGTCTCGGCCCAACCTTCATCCGAAACTCACTCAGCACTCGCTCTATTGGATGTCTCACTACCGCAAACTTGAAATGAAAGAAACCTTCCCCAAACATTGCATTAATCACGTCGGAATGAAAATGCTGAGGTGAACACGGGAACCGTAGGCCCCCTTTTCCGTGGAGGCCTTTTGACCAGAAGTTGACGCTTGCGGGCGTCTTCGCAAAAAACGATTCAACTGCAGTACCCCCGGTTTTAGGAATATGCGAAAAAAACACTCTCTTGTTTTCGTAACAAAGAATTGGCATCCGATATGCTCCATCCTAAAAGCAGGTCTATTCTTCCCATTTCTTTACAAATGCGGGCAACGCAGCAAGATCACGTTCCCCAAGATTCCAGTCCGCTCTGGACACTTTCACTGCGGGGGGAAGATCACGCTCCACAATGAAGTCTGTTACTGTTCCACCCTTTTCACTGACGATCCTATGATCTGTATCGGGCGGGAAGAAACTGGGCGTAATCCGTAGCACTTTTGGCGGAATGTCACAGAATGCGGAGAGGTGCATTTGCGATCCTACACACCCCACGATATGAGTCGCCCCTCGCACCACAGACACCTGCTCACTTAACGTCATCTCTTGAGGGTGAATTACCTCATACCCCATGCTTTCGAACATTACATCGAGTTGCTCTTCTTGTTCGGATCCCAATGTTCGTTTGTTCTTCAAGCGCGACCTACTAAGGAAGACCTTTCGTCGAGTGCTACGCGCTCGTTGAACGGTTGCTTCTACAAGTCTGTCGCCAGCCGTCCTCATGACCCCGTCATATTCCGCCCCGCTTCCCGAAAGATACGGAGAGACCCGTTTTGGGATTATCAGACTGCGACATCGCATCGGGGTGTCTGCGATAACAAGTCTACTGATTGGTTCAATCCCATACGCGTCGAGCAGCACCTTAAGCCATTGTGGCCACCGGCTTTGATCATGGTCTACACCGTGCATGCCAAAGCCAACAAATTTCAAATCTTTCAGTAACGAAGCCATCTCCTCGTTCAAAGGCCAGAGCCTGGCCGGAGTATCAACCAAGGCATGGCCAAAGTGACCACACACCAAATCAACGAAAAGGCATGGATCATCAATCTCGACGAACTGGCTTGGAAGAACACCGGTCCACCCGTCGTTTCTGTTGTAAGCCAGTGTTTCTGGACAGAACCGATAGCGCGGAAATGAATCTGCTACCACCTCATCGTCTTTCGAAAGCAAGAGGTCTGCCGAGTGGTGTCTACGCAATCCAGAGGGCAAGGCGGCATCTTTTGCCTCTATCCCGCCCCGAATGAACTGAGAAGGGACCAGCTTGGCGCAGGTCAGTTTAAGCAAGTAGGGGTCATCGGTCTCCAAATCATTGAGGTAAATACGCTTGTGCCTTTTCTCCGACTTCGCCCTGCGGCAGACGAGCAAGCTGTCCCGGTCTGTTGCCAGAAGTGTACGTACGTCATCGACACGCGTAAAATCGCTCAACGGCTTCTCGCGTATCTCAACAACCAGCGCTGTCACTAGTGTCTTCAGCATCTCGGTCCGAGGCGCGACTGTCTTACCAGGATCGTTAGCTACAGGATTGAAGCTAACATGTCGTGCAGGTCCCGGCTGGTTAGCGTTTGCACTTCCGAGCCGCCGAATTTTAAAGCAGCCCAAACTGGCAACCCTTATGTCACCTTCGGTCGTGTTATTGACCCGCGCGCGCACTTGGTCAAGCACACTTTTCACCAATTGGATGGCATTGGATTGCGACAACCCGGCCAAAATACTAGGAGCCTCTTTCCGAATGGCCGACAAAATGTCCACCACGGTTAGCACACGCCACGAAGTACGCCCACCACCAACCGGCACACCATGAACAGCGGCTGTAGACGCAGCATCTTTATGCAATTTCATTTGATCCACCGTTCCGCAGGAACCTGTTCGCTGGCTCAACGATTGACTGCGCATTCACTCGACAGTCCGCTCGTTCAGCTGATGTCGACTTTATTCACGTCACAGAGACGAACAAGCGGCTCACTTACAATTCCATTCGCGCTGAGAAAATCGGCATAGCGCTTCCCAATCCGGATTCGGTTCGCGTCAAACTCATCAGGGTCGAAGTTAATGTGTCGACGGAGTTCGTTGACGTCTAGATCTTCCACATCCAGTTCACCAGCAGCACAATTGGGGATACCCATCGTGTCGCACAGTTCCTTTGTTCGCGAGTCATGCGTAATGCACAGCGCCGGGACTCCTGCCTGAATTGCAAGAGCCACACCGTGAATGCGGGTCCCAACAACAAAATCATGCATGCGAAGTTCCTCCATCCATGCATTCACCTCAAAGAACACCTTCATATTCCTTGGTGCCCACGACCGGCTTCGGCTGATATCCGAAGGGATGCCAAGAAAGCGCTGAATTCGCTTCTTCCAAGGTTCATCAATATCGCGTTCTTCGCCGCGGGCCACCTTTACAAATGGGAGCGGATGTTGAACGATGTATAATCCCCCGGAATCCCTCGCAATGCCGAGAAGGCGTTTCTCCAAGTCTGCAAGTGCTGCATTGCTAGGCTTTCCCGCTGCTACTGCAATACGCCGCGGCGTACGCTCAAGCCGCTCTGCAATTACTTGTCCAAGCCTTGGATTGCCATTAATGAATAAGGAAGGACATCCTAAAACACAAATTTCTTCTTTGTAGCCCATCCGCTCCAGAACTCGTCGGGTAAACTCGCCCCTCACACCGATGTTAGGAACCCCCGGCGCACCTCGTTCCGCAATTGCGCGAACCCATCGCTTTGTTCCTTCAGGGACATCAGGCAATTCGTTATGCGATGCGGCCTGTGCACCAAGGCCTAGGGCTAAGACCCGTACGTGCAACTCCTCCACGAATGCCGCCCACTTTATCTGATCGGTTCTGGGACCAAGTTGATTTGCGCAGGGAATGACAGCGATATCCCCCTTTGTCTGCACCAAGTTTGGATCGGATGACCACCCCACGATCGGGGAATTTCGTCCGACGTGTTTCTGGATTGCGTATTGAAAAGCGAGATTGCCAGTGTTGCCCATCTTCGCAAACAGCGACTCAGTGTCACTCGTCGCATAATCCCAAATGCGCGGGACTCCCCCTATTATTACCGGCCTCACAAGCACCCCTTTCTAAG
>JAWLHD010000306.1:0-5540 GCA_041690555.1 Anaerohalosphaeraceae bacterium | reverse complement strand
TTACCGATCAGATGCGGATCATTCTCAAGAGGCGTCTGCAGATTGATCCCTTCGACCCCGATCTTGAAGCGGAATATGCCGCTGATCAGCGGATCCGAACCCGGAACGAGAATCGTCTCGCTAACGTAAATATGATCGCCCCTGATCGCCACCGCGTTTGCCACGTTCATGCCCGAGACCACCGTTACCGCCTCCTGCGGCTCGCCGTCCTTCATCACTATGCGCATGACCCGCGAATGCTGCGGCGTAGCCTCGCTGAACTGGTTGTCCGCATAATATATATCGCCCGACGGCGCGATGCACAACCCCATCGGCCCCGCAACCCCAGTATCGGGATGCGGCGGACAAACGAAAAACTTCGACACCTCGTTCTCCGCTGAAATCTTCATAATGAACGCACCCGGCGACGGATCGTTGTAGTTCGGCACGCTCAGCAGAAAGCTCCCGTCGGGATAAACCGCCATCGCATCCGGCGTATTGCAGTAATCCGGCAGTTCCACGAGCAGTTCCGCCTTGTGAAGCCCGCCTGCGGCCGCCCTGCCGCTCTCATCGCCCCGCAGCTCCCCCGAATCCTTTTTCTTCCCACATCCATTGACTGCAACCACAACCGCAAGAATGGCGGCAACAAACAAAACAACATGTCTCGACTTGCACATAGCAGCTCCCTTCGAAAAAGTTAAATCGTCCTTAGCAGCCCCCAGCCAGCCGCTTCCTCTCACGCCCAAGCGCGTCCGCCGCGATCATCGCATCCACAACCGCCTCGCTCGTCACCTTGAAGCAGTGGCTTGCACAAAGCGAACCCTCCCCCGCACATACGTCCCCGATCGTCTTGAGCCTGTCCCGCGAAATGCCGTCCAGCCCTATATCCGCAAAAGTCACCGGCAGTCCGACCGCCACCTCGAAATCGACCGCCTCATAAACCTCATCCATACTCACCGCCTTGTCCAGGCACAACTGGCTGATCACCCCGAATCCCACTTCCTCCCCGTGCATCAGGTGATGACACTCCGGAAACGACGGAAGACAATTGGCAATCATGTGCGCCGTCGCCAGCCCACCGCTCTCGAAGCCAAGACCCGAATGAAGAATATTCGCCTCGATCACCTTCTCCAGCGAAGGCGTAACCACCCCCAGCTCGACCGCACGTCTGGCTTCTACCCCATGCTCAAGGAGCACTTCGTACCCCAATTCGGCAATTCGCATCGCCGCCAGAGTCGAGATTCCGCCCGCCAGGTTCCCCGCCCCCGTCTGCAATGCGACCTTCGCCTCCACCCATGTCGCCAGCGCGTCGCCCATCCCCGCCACGAGCGCCTTCACTGGTCCCCTCGCGATCACCTCGGTGTCTACAAGCACAAGGTCCGGATTAAATGCCCAGCAGTCAAAATGCGTGAAGTTCCCCGCGTCGTCGTACCATACGCTCGCCGCGCTCGTCGGCGAATCGTTTGATGCAATCGTCGGACACGTAACGATCCGAATGCCCGTCTCAATCGCCGCCGCCTTGGCCGTGTCCAGAGTCTTGCCCCCTCCGATGCCCACCGAAATATCCGCCCCCTTCTGCCGGATTATCTCCACCACACGATCAACCTCCTTGCGCGTGCAGTCCCCCATGAAATGCACGTCAACCACTTCCATACCCGCGCTCTTGAGCCCCCCTAAAACGGTCGCGCCCACTAATTCCTTAACCTTCGAGTCCCACAGCACAAGCGGCTTTTTGCCTAATATCTTCAAAAACTCCCCCAACTTGCCCATAGCCTGGCGCCCCTGCACGTACTTCCGCGGCATGATCAGTATGTTGAACACGTCAAGTCTCCTTTCAAATGCAACCGCAAGCGTTCGATCGACCTCAACAGTATAACGCCCCCGCCCCCTGCCGCAACCACAAATACCAACCCTGTCGCCTGCGCGCACCGCATCCGCCATAAAGATCAAGATCAACAAGAAAACCGCACTCTCGGATATGCCCCGGGATCACAGCCCGTTTCGAGGAATGTAATAAACCCCCGGCCCGATTCCGTCTATGTTGTCCGGATAAGGCTCGCCGGTAGCTACATTCAGTATTACCCGCATCCCCACCGCATCCTTGGCCGTATACGTCTCCACGCGACCGTCCGCGTAACCCGCTTGTGCCCGAACCTCGATCGTCTCCAGGCTCACCCGGTCGTCCCCGCAGGACCAGTAAGGGGCCGAAATAAGCGTGCCCCGCGTAATCCCCGCCCCTGAAAAATGCTCACAACTCCCGTAAGCCCGGTCGCTTCGCCAGTGGTCGTAGCCGAAGTAATCGCCCACCAGAACGCTGCCCTGACCCCGCTGACCCGCCGTCGTCCGAGGACCATGGAACAGACGCCCGGACTCGAGATAGCCCGTGTAGCCCCAGTAGAAACAGTAATTGCCGCTGAAAGGATCGTCCGGCACCGGAGTCCCCGGATGGTCCCATCCGTCGCCCGCCTCCCACGCCGACTCCAGATACGTAAGATCGCCGGGCGCGTTGGGACACCGCAAAATGTCAACTTCGCTGATGTACCCGTTCAAATACGCGCTCATCGAACGATGAAGACGAGGATCGCTTCGCGCATAATAACCGTTGATCAAAGTCGGCTCAGACCAGTTCCATACCCCCGCAAAACCAATCGTCGCCACAGATTCCGGAAAACGGTCGTTATTATCGACCGCATAGACGCTGACTGCCTGCACTATCTGCCGGAGATTGTTCGTGGAAAGAATCCTGTTCGCGTGACGCCGTGCTTTGTTGACCGCAGGAGTAAGGATACCAATCAAAAGACTGATTACACCAACTACCACCAGAAGTTCGAGCAGAGTGAATCCCCGCCTCCCCCTGCCTTTGACACCGTACTGGTCATCGCACCTGAATATGGCCTGCCTCCTGGCATTGTCGTCTGCATAACTGACTTTTCCTGCGGGCGCGCAGCACGCCGACACAATGCACACCCCCTTAATTATAACGTGCGTCGAAAGTTTGTCAACAGCAAAAATTTCCGGATCGACAAAATCGCCCAAGCGGCAAACGCAACACCTAACCCGCCACAATCAAAACGGCAATACCGGCATTGTTCCCGCAGCGACAGATGTGGTATCATATCTGTGTGTTCAATCCGGGACTCACTGGCATGCATCATACAATCCGAAGGCACGATCAGATGAACAAACGATTGGGTTTCCGCCGCATCTCACTCTTCTTTTTATCCATCGCCGCAGGCTCTCTTGCCGCCGCCCCGGGCGCCGACGAACTAATCCTGCGCGACATCTGGCTAAGACCTCTCTTCGGCCAAACACCCCCGCCCGCATCCCATCTCAAGATCCTCTACGAAGACGTTTCCGAACCCGTCGGCCGCGACCGCTCTTGGCGAGGCACACCCTACCAGATCGCCGACACGACCTACACAAACGGCCTCTCGTTTAACGCAACCAAGCACCTCCTCGTCATGCTCGGCCATCCCGCCCAAAGCTTCACCGCCCAGGTCGGTCTCGAAAACAATGACGACACCCGGCGCGGCGCCGCACAGGCCCACGGATCGGTCACGTTCCACGTCCTCGTCGCCGACGAAGAGGTCTTCACGTCCCCCGTCATGCGCCTCAAGGACAAACCCATCACCGTCGACGTCCCGCTCCACGGTGCACGTCAATTCGAGTTCCGCGTAAAAGACGCAGGCGACGGCCGCGCCTATGACCAGGCCCTCTGGGCCGACGCCGCGGTTATCCTCAAAAACGGCGACCGCCTGAGACTCCAGGACCTCCCTTTCGCATCCCAGGTCGCCGCCCTGTCCCCCACAAATCCGCCGTTCTCGTTCACATACGATGGCAAGCCATCAAAGCAGTTGTTCGCGCATTGGCACACCAGCCACGACACCCGCACGATAGACGCCCAACGCACCGAACACACGCTGACGTACACCGATCCCGCTTGCCCCCTTCAAGTCCGATGCGTACTAATCCAGTACCACGACTTCCCCACCGTCGAATGGACCCTCTACTTCAAAAATACCTCATCAAGCAACTCACCCATAATCGAAGACATCCGCGCCCTCGACATCACGCTCGATCGCGGCAGCGGCCCCGACTTCATCCTCCACCACAACGTCGGCTCTCCCGCCGACGGCAGCGACTATGGCCCCCTCCGCACCCCGCTCCCCCCAAATGCCTCCAAACGCCTCGGCGCCGCGGGAGGTCGACCCACAAACTCCGACTGGTCCTACTTCAACCTCCAATACGCCGACAAAGGCCTCATCGCCGCCATCGGCTGGCCCGCACAGTGGTACGCCGAATTCAAACGCGACAGCGGACAACTGCTCACCCTTCGCGCCGGCCAGGAATTAACCCGCTTCAGACTCCTCCCCGGCGAAGAGGTCCGCACACCCCTTATCGCGCTTCAGTTCTACAAAGGCGACCGTATCCGCGCCCAGAACGCCTGGCGCCGCTGGATGATCGCCCACTCCATGCCCTGCCCCGCAGGAAAACTCCCCCCGCCGCTCCTCTTCGCCGCAAGCTCCCGACAATACGACGAAATGATCAACGCCGACGAAGCCAAACAGATCATGTTCATAGATCGCTACCTCGCCGAAGGCATCAAGCTGGACTACTGGTGGATGGACGCCGGCTGGTACATCCATCACGGCGGTGGCTGGCCCCGGGTCGGCACATGGCAGGTCGACCCCGCCCGCTTCCCCAACGGCCTGCGTCCCATATCCGACCATGCCCATGCCAAAGGCATTAACATCCTCGTCTGGTTCGAACCCGAACGAGTCACCCCCGGCACGTGGCTCGCCGCAAATCACCCCGAATGGATCTTCGGCGGCGCCTCCGGCGGCCTGCTCAATCTCGGCAATGATGCGGCCCGTCAATGGCTCACTGATCACGTTGACACCCTCATCAACGAACAAGGCATCGACCTCTACCGCCAGGACTTCAACATGGACCCCCTCAACTACTGGCGCACCGCCGACGCAGGCAGTGTCGCGGGCGTCTCGCCCACACAAGACGCAGGCAAAATGCACGCGACACCCGACCGCCAGGGCATCGCCGAGATCAAACACGTCACCGGTTATCTGGCCTACTGGGACGAACTCCTGCGCCGCCACCCTGACATGCTAATCGACTCCTGTGCCAGCGGCGGCCGACGCAACGACCTTGAAACCATGCGCCGCGCCGTACCCCTCTGGCGAAGCGACTACGCCTACGAAGCCATCGGCCACCAGTGCATGATGTACGGCCTCTCAATGTGGCTGCCCTACCACGGCACCGGAACCGTCTTCACCCGCAACGCCCCCTACTACGGCAGCGGTCCAACCCCCGTCGAGCCCTACGCCTTCTGGAGCAACGCCGGCCAGACCGTCGGCATGGGCATCGACGTCCGCATTAAAGAACTCGACTACCCCGCCATCCGCCGCCTCCTCGCCCAGTGGCGCACGGTCGCCCCCAACTACTACGGCGACTTCTACCCGCTCACACCCTGGACACGCGACCCCGCCGCATGGATGGCATGGCAGTTCGACCGCCCCGAAGCGGGCGAGGGCATGGTCCAGGCA
>JAWLHD010000305.1:0-5542 GCA_041690555.1 Anaerohalosphaeraceae bacterium | reverse complement strand
CACGAGGCATTCGGCAAGGCCATCAGCCAACTGGCGGCACTTGAACAGGCGCAGGTCGGACGTGAAAACCAGATCAAAGATATTTTCGCGGTTCACGTGCGTTTTCTGCACGACGAGAGTTTTCAGAAGCGCATAACCGACTACCTGGAGAATGAGTTGGTAACGGCAGAGTACGCGGTTTCCACGGTACTTCGCGAGATTGCTTCACAGTTCGCGAGTGTGGATGACGAGTACATCAGCGAGCGTGCGGCCGATATCTACGATATCGAGCGGCGTCTGCTGACGCAACTGCTTGGCGACGTTCGGCAGGAAGTGGAGCACCTTAAGGAAGAAGTTGTAATTGTAGCACATGAACTGACTCCGACACAGACGGCGGGCTTTAACAAGACGTTCGTGAAGGGCTTCGCCACGGAGGCCGGCGGTCGGACAAGTCATACGGCGATAATCGCCCGCTCCCTGGGTCTGCCAGCGGTTGTCGCACTGGAGGATGTAACTTCCTGCATCACGAGTGAAAGTCTTGTGATCATTGACGGCAATCGGGGAGTTGTGATTGTCGATCCCGACGAGCAGACACTGCAGGAATATCGCGACTACGCACGCGAACTGACGCGGTTCGAGGTAGAGTTGAGCGGCATCCGGGATAAGCCCGCGGTGACGCGGGATGGGGTGGAAATAGAGCTGCTCGGCAACATCGAATTTCCGAACGAAGCGGTGATGGCGAGGGAGAAGGGCGGTGTCGGCATAGGTTTGTATCGTACGGAATTTCTGTATCTCTACAGCGGGACTGAGCCGGCGGAGGAGGATCATTACGAGGCTTACGCCGAGGTTGCGCGGCACTTCGAAGGTCGCCCCGTGGTGATCCGCACCATGGACCTTGGGGCGGACAAGCTGCCGTTCACGGCACGGCAGCCCGGTGAGGCCAATCCTGTTCTGGGATTGCGTTCCATCCGCTACTGTCTTCAGAATCTGATTATGTTCAAGACCCAGTTGCGAGCTGTGCTCCGTGCATCCGTGTTGGGCGATGTTCGGGTAATGTTTCCGATGATCGGGAATCTCCAGGAGCTGCGGCAGGCCAAGATGATTCTGCGAGACGTCATGGAGGACCTGGACGAATACGCGGTGCCATACAATCCGGACATAAAGGTCGGCATCATGATCGAGACGCCGAGTGCGGCGCTTACGGCGTCGCTGCTGGCGTCAGACTGTGATTTTTTCAGCATTGGAACCAATGACCTGATCCAGTACACTTTGGCGGTCGACCGTGGAAACGAGCACGTGGCGACGCTTTATTCCGCGGCCGATCCGGCGATCTTCTATCTGCTGCGGAGTGTGATTCACGACGCCAATAAGGCGCGAATAGGGCTCAGCGTCTGCGGCGAAGTGGCGAGCGATCCGGAGTATATTATGCTGCTGCTGGGCATGGGGGTGCGGACCCTGTCTCTGGCGCCGCCAATGATTCCGGAGGTCAAACAGATCGTGCGGTCTGTGACCATCAAGGAATGCAATCATCTGGCCAGGAAGGTCGGCACGATGGATTCCCAACGGCAGATCAAGAATTTTCTGCGCGACGCGACGACACGCATCATCCCGGAAGCGTTTTGAGTGTTCCGCGGCCAGGCGCAGAGCAATAACCGGCACGGGGAGAGGCCGGACAAGATAGTAGAAACTGAAAACGGTTCGATGACGTCCCAAGAGAAGCGAACGTTAGTCGTAAAATTCAGAATTGAGGGGAATCTGAGGTTTCTGTCGCATCAGGAGACGATGACGATGTGGAGCCGGGTTCTGGCCCGAAGCGGGCTGGACGTGTGCTTCAGCAGCGGATTCAACCCCCACCCCAGGATCAGCCTTCCTCTGCCCCGCAGCGTTGGAGTGCGGTCAGACGACGAACTGCTGTGCGCTCAAGTGTGGACGCAGAGTGGGTCTGTTGCATCCGATACGGCCGGCAGCATTCAAAGCTGTTTGCCTGATGGATGCATCGTCACTGAAGTCGAGATTCATGCGGGGAAGAGATGCTATGGGGCATCCTCGGTTACCTATGAATTCGCCGTGGCATCGGGTATCTCGGAAAAGGGTTTGGAACGCGTTTTGGCTCTGAACGCGACGGCAGGGGGGGGGCAGGCCCTTATGGTGCGGCGGCAGCCGAAGGGAAATGCCGCGTGGCGGGAGATAGACGTCGGCGCTTATTTGGTATCGGCGTTAGTCACTGGCGACAGTATCACCGTTGTTTGCCGGGTCACTCCGGCTGGAACGGTGCGCGTAGACGAAATCATGCAACTGCTCGGATTGGAGACGCAGGACATTGTGGGAGGGGTGCTGCGCAAATCCGTGCAGTGGGAGAGAAACTAATATATATTCGAAAGAGGTTGAGTAACGCATGTCAAAAGAAATGCTGGTTAACATTGCCGAAGGTGAAGAATCGCGGGTAGCGGTGATAGAAGACGGTTCGCTAGAGGAGCTGTACATCGAGCGGGCCAGTCTTGTCAGTCATGTAGGCAACATTTACAAGGGAAAGGTCGTCAACGTTGAGCCGGGTATTCAAGCGGCGTTCGTCGACTTCGGTTTGAACAAGAACGGGTTTCTGCACATCAGCGACCTGCACCCGAAGTACTTCCCGAGCAAGAACGAGAAGGGTGAAAAGATCGGCCGGCGCAAGTCGGTGCAGCAGAGACCCATGATGCAGAAATGCCTCAAGAAGGGCTCGGAGCTGATTGTCCAGGTAACAAAGGAGGGCATCAACACCAAAGGTCCGACCTTGAGCACGTATATTTCACTGCCCGGCAAGTACGTAGTGCTGATGCCGTGGATGGAGCGCGTGGGCATATCGCAAAAGATCGAGGACGAGGAAGAGCGCAAGCGTTTGCGTCAGATTGTAGATGAGCTGAAACTTCCGGGTCAGGTTGGCTTCATAGTTCGGACGGCGGCGCAGGTTGCGACCAAGCGGGAACTTCAGGCGGACATCTCGTATCTCGGTCGCCTTTGGAATGCAATTCGGAAAAGGATGGACGCGGCCAAGGCGGCGGCGGAGATATACCAGGAGTCGGACCTGGTCATCCGGACTATACGGGATGTTTTCGACAGCAAGATCAATAGGATCATCTGCGATAATGAGACGGTGACTCGGCGTATCCGGGACTTCCTGGGGATCGTTCAGCCGCGTCTTAAGGGGCGTGTGACGTATTATGACGGCAAGACGCCGCTGTTTCACAAGTACGGGATCGAGGCGGAGATCACCCGCATCCAGTCCAGTCACGTCGATCTGAAGAGCGGCGGTTCGCTGGTGATCGAGCAGACGGAGGCGCTCGTGGCGATCGATGTCAACAGCGGACGGTATCGCAAACAGGAAAACGCAGAGAAAACCGCGCTGAAGATCAACATCGAGGCGGCGAAGGAGATAGTCAGGCAACTGAAGCTTCGCGATATGGGTGGGCTGATTATCTGCGATTTTATCGACATGCGTGACGCCAACAACAGGCGTGCCGTCGAGAAGGCCTTTCGGGATGCCTTGAGAAGCGATCGCGCCCGCTCCCGCGTACTTCGTATGAGTGCGTTCGGCCTTATTGAGCTGACGCGTCAGCGGATGCGCCCGTCGCTGCGATCCAGCACCTACTTGAAGTGCCCACATTGCGGCGGCACGGGAGTGGTCAAGAGCTTTGAATCACAATCGATCGAGATGATCCGGCTGCTGAATCTTGCGGCCGCTCGAAAGGAGATACGGCAGATTGAGCTGACAGTTTCGCCGGAGGTGGCCAGCTTTTTGCAGAACCGAAAACGTTCCATGATCGCGCGCCTTGAAACGGAGGCGGAGAAGACGATTATCGTGAATTCCGATCAGAATCGTGTGGGGGAGAGCCACGAGATAATATGCTATGACGAGCGGGGCAGCATCGTGAAATTCTGAAGCGCCTTTTGGTTGTTGACGATTGGTGCGACATACCCGATAATCAGACCACAGGGGAATGGCCGCGAGCCGGGCCGCACAGATGGTGCAAAGGCTGTTTCAAGCAGCCAATCGTAAGTCCGGGAAGACGTCGGATGTTGGCTTGGTTAGGAGTTATTATACGTGTGTCTTGATATTGACTACGCCAGGAACGTGATCATGGCCGAGGCGAAGGCCATCAAGTCGATGGTTCGCATCGTTGACGAATCGTTTTCGGCGGCCGCGGAGATCATTTTCGGCACCAGCGGGTGTGTGATCGTTACGGGGGTGGGCAAGGCAGGCATAATCGGCGAGAAGATCAGCGCCACGCTGGCCTCTACAGGGACGCCAAGCCATTTTCTGCATCCTGTTGAGGCACTTCATGGCGACCTGGGGCGGGTGCAGGCCAAAGACGTGGTGCTGGCACTGAGTCACAGCGGCGAAAGCGACGAGATAGTTCGCCTTATTACACTGGTCAAGCAGCAGGAGAACAGGCTGATAGCCATCACTGGCGACTCCGACAGCCGCTTGGCGCGGCACAGCGACGTCGTTTTGTGTATGGGACGTCTGGAAGAGGCATGTCCGCTGGGCATCGCCCCGAGCGTGTCGACAACGTGCATGCTGGCGTTGGGCGATGCGCTTGCATTCACAGTGATGAAGGCTCGCGACTTTAGCGCCGCCGACTACGCTCGGTATCATCCCGGGGGCTCTCTGGGGGCCAAACTCATCACGGTCGGGCAGTCGATGATGTTCAAGGCTGGCGAGCAGCTTCCGGTGGCGGCGGCAGACGACACGATCGGCATGATGCTGGCGAAGACGGAGAATCTCAAGCGGCGCGGCGCCGTTATGATCGTGGATGAACATGGCAGACTTGCCGGCATAATTACCGACGGCGATCTGCGGCGGGGCATGGCGAGGCTGAAAGAGGGGTTTTTGCAGCAAAGAGCCGGGGAGGTGATGACGCCGGAGTGCAAGCGGGTAAGGCCGGATACTCTGGCGGCGGAGGCAATGGCTGTTTTTCACAAGTACCGAATCGATGAACTGCCGGTCGTTGACCAGGAGGGCAGGCCCGTGGGTCTGATCGACGTGCAGGATATCGTTGCAATCAAGATCACGGGCTGAGGGATTGGGACACATGACCGGGAAGCCAAAAGGCGATTTGCGAGAAATACGGCTGCTGGCGCTGGACGTCGACGGGGTCCTCACGGATGGCACGATTATCCTGTCGGCTGACGGGTCGGAGTCGAAGCGGTTCAATCTTCATGACGGGCACGGCATCAAGCTGTGGCACCGTGCGGGGTTTAAGACGGCTCTCATCAGCGGCCGTGAAGCTGAAGCGACGGGGGTGCGTGCGCGGCAGTTGAGCATCAATTACGTTATGCAGGGGCAGATACAAAAGCTGCCGGCGTTCGAATCGGTGCTGGAGCAGGCCGGCGTTGAGCCTTTGCAGGTCGCGTACGTGGGCGACGACTTGCTGGATATTCCGCTTGTGGTGCGAGCGGGTCTTGGCGCTGCCGTCGCCGATGCAGTCGAGGAATTGAAGGATCGGGCGGACATGATCACGGACAGAGGCGGCGGGGCAGGAGCGGTGCGGGAGGTGATAGAATATATACTCAAGGCTACGGG
>JAWLHD010000304.1:0-5551 GCA_041690555.1 Anaerohalosphaeraceae bacterium | reverse complement strand
CCCCGGCGCCGACACAGACTGCATCGCGCAACTCGCAAGGCAATACGGCACATGGATATGCGCGGGCATCTGCGACAAGTCCGGCGATCGGCTCTACGATTCGGCAGTACTCGTCGACGCCGCCGGCCGGATACGTCTCAAACATCGCAAGATCAACATTCTTACCGAACTGATGACACCCCCCTATACCGCCGGAACCGAAGTGGACACAGTCGACACACCGTTCGGACGAGTCGGACTGCTTATCTGCGCCGATACCTTTCGCCATGACATCCTCGAACGCATGGCCTCACTGAAACCAGACCTCATGCTGGCGCCCTATGGGTGGGCGGCCGCCGAAGAAAAATGGCCCGATCACGCCAAAGAATTGCACAAGGTCGTCAGCCATGCGGCCGTCAGGACTGCGGCGCCTGTCGTCGGCACAAATCTGGTCGGTCAAATCACAAAAGGTCCGTGGTCAGGTCAGGTCTACGGCGGACAGAGCATCGTCTCCAAAAAAAACGGCGATCCTCTGATCACACTTGCAGACCGTGACCGCGACATAGGCGTTGTTGAAGTGCAATTGGCATAAGCGGTTTTTTTTTCGTGTCGCCGGGCGGATTGGCTGTTACAATCGCACCCGTTCGCGGGGGGACTGTTTTATTGGACAAGGAGAGGTTTATGAAAGCAGCAAAAGCAGCACTGGTTCTCACGGTTATCTTTATAATGCTGTCAGGTTCCGCCAGCGCGGCGGTTCGCCTTCCAGCAGTCATCGGCTCTGACATGGTTCTTCAGCAGCGATTCGAAGCACCCCTCTGGGGATGGTCCGGGCCCGGCCAGACAGTCTACGTCCGAGCCTCATGGCTCTGGACCTATCGTCAGGCGAAAGCCGCCGAGGACGGCAGATGGCAGGTCGTCCTGCCCACCCCCGCCGCCGGCGGTCCGTACCGCATTACGGTTGCCGACGGCGACGGCGCAATCGTCCTGGAAAACATACTCATTGGCGAAGTCTGGGTGTGCTCCGGCCAGTCGAACATGCAATGGAGCGTCAGCAATTCCAACAGTCCCGAACAGGAGATCGCAAACGCCACATTTCCCGACATCCGCCTGTTTCATGTCGAACGGAAAGTCGCCGAGACGCCACAGCAGGATTGCCAGGGCACATGGCGGCCATGCAGCCCCGAAACAGTATCCGGTTTCTCAGCGGTGGCATACTTCTTCGGCCGCGAGATTCACAGGGAACTGAAGGTCCCCGTCGGCCTGATCCATACCAGTTGGGGCGGCACGCCATCTGAGGCATGGACGCGCCGCGAGGTACTTAACGGTGATAACGACTTCAAACCTATCCTCGAACGATATCAGAAAGTCCTCGATACATGGGAACAGATCCAGGCCGATTACCAGCAGCGCATCGAGGAATGGAAAAAGGCATCCGCTCAGGCCAAGTCCGACGGCACAAGGGCGCCTGCGTATCCGGGTCAGCCCTACGGACCGGGCCACCCGCATTCGCCAGGTGGACTCTACAACGCAATGATCGCCCCGCTCATACCTTATGGTATCCGCGGCGCCATCTGGTACCAGGGCGAATCCAACGCCGGTCGCGCGTACCAGTACCGCACCTTGTTTCCGGCAATGATCGATAACTGGCGAAGCGACTGGAAACAGGGCGAGTTCCCCTTCTACTTCGTGCAGATCGCACCGTACAAGGGCCAGACGCCCGAGATACGCGAAGCCCAACTGATCGCCCTGCGCAACACAAAGAACACCGGCATGGCCGTTACGATGGACATCGGCGACCCCGAGGATATTCACCCGCGCAACAAACAGGACGTCGGCAAACGCTTGGCCCTGTGGGCGATGGCAAAGACATACGACTATGAGGGCATCGTCTATTCAGGACCGCTCTACAAAGGCATGAAGGTCGAAGGGGACAGGATTCGCCTGTTCTTTGACTACGCCGACGGTGGGCTGGTGGCAAAGGACGGTCCGCTCACCCACTTCATCATCGCAGAAGAACAGGGCGATTTTGTCGAAGCCACGGCGGTAGTCGACGGCGAAACAGTTCTCGTGTCAAGCGACCAGATCGCCAAACCGGCCGCAGTGCGTTACGGATGGCAAAACGCCGCCGAGCCGAACCTGTTCAACAAGGCCGGACTGCCGGCGTCGCCCTTCCGCACCGACGAAAGGCCGGGTGAAACCTACGGAAGGTTCTGACCGGTCGCGTCAACTTCCCGGCGAAGGAACCGCCGCCCGCCAGTTGATCACGTCGTTGCCGTATGCGCTGCCGTTGATGCGCTCCAGCGATGCTCCCCCGCCGTCGGCCTCGACCGGCCAAGGATCGTCTCCGACCGGGTGTGAACCGTCGCTGTAGACTACCCGGTCCACACGGATATAATAACGAACCCCTTTGCTGTCGACGTCTCCCGGCATGGACAACTGTATTCGCTCGCCGCCGTTGCTGAGTGAACCGCTTGTCCATTCAATGATCTGCGTGCCCGCCGGCGCCGAAAACTCGGCGCCGAACACAGCAAGGTTCTTCACCAGCAGAACGCGCTCGCCCACCGCCATTGTGACGGGGTACCCCTTTGAGTCAAGGATCGACAAGTCAATGCCCCCCTCATCCTGCAGCTTCCACGGCTCACCTGTGGCGAAATCGTAAAGCACAACCGGTCCCCCGCTGATATTCAGCAGTTCCACGTACTCTGCGTCACCGTCGCCCGCCGGGTGGTACATCACCTCGCTTATGACGACAGGACCGACCTTCGGGTACGCATTTGGTCCGCCCGGCGTGTTTTCGCTCATCGCCACGAAATTGTACGCTCCGGTGCTCTTGCGATACCGCCCGAACGCCACACCCGTCTCAGACGCACCGAAATCTTCCTCGACAGTATAACCCGTCATCACGCCCGCCTGACCCGAACGCAGGTATACCGCCTCGCCGTTTTCACTGAGCGCGAATGCCTGCCGACATCCCGGATCGCCGCTGTTGCCGAAATGCTGATCCTCATAGAAGACCACGTACCCCCCTGCTGGAATCGATACGTCGGCGGCAATCTCATATTTCATCAGATTGGACGAGTTGTCACTCAGGAACCATCCGCCCAACGAAACAGGCGCATCCGTTGTGTTGTGCAGTTCGATCCAGTCAGCATCATATCCGTGTGAGTGCGCCAGCACTTCGTTTATGACGATCGCACCGGGATCAGGCACCAGTCCCGTATCATCATAACCGGGCGAGCCCCCTGCCATCGCACTCGGTCTCCATGAAGATTTCAAACCCCAGTCCCCAGCAGGCGTCACAGATGGCGTCCGCACTGTAAGCGAGAAACCGTCACCGTCGGTTATGTCGTACCAGTCGTCTCGATACCTGAAGTCGTGAATTACCTGGCCGACTGCATCCACGAGCATAATGCGCTCCCCGCTGTTATCCAGACTCCCGCTGAACGGACCCGCCATCGCCCCCGTGAAATCAGGATACCGCGACATGAACACGGCCGGGTCCTTCACAAGTGTGATATACTCGCCCGCGGCAAGTTCGGCAGGCCCAAAGACATAACTGATACCCTTGACAAATTGCACCAGGTTCAGATCGATGCTCTCAGTCCCGATGTTCTTCAATTCAATGAACTCAGCGTCGCGGTCGGTCAGCTCTCCCATAAACGCGGGATGATACATAATCTCCGTGATCCGCAGGTTGTCCGCAACCGCGCCCACGCTGTAAGTGGCCTCGTTGAGCGCGCTCCACTTGCCGTTGAACGCCCGTGCCTTCACATGCATGCTCCTGGCCAGTTCAATCGGACCCGTGTACTCCGCGGCGCTGGCGGCGACGTCACCCTGGCTGATCTCATGTGCAATCAGCTCGACCGACAACAGGAAATCACTGTCCGCCGAATCAATATTGAGCCCGTGAATGGCGAGTATATTGTTGCCCGCCCGAAGTGCATTGATATGTGCCGATACGTTGAATGTCTCAAACTCGCGCCCCGCAACGTCGTCCCGCTCTGCCGACGCCCCCGAATCCCAGTTCACCGGCGCACCGGCATTGTAATTGACGCGTGCGATCTCCGTACCGTTCAGATAGGCGATGAAGCCGTCGTCGAAACGTATGCGCAGCGACATGTTGTTGTAGTCTTTATGGCTCATCGTAAACGGAATCCGCACATAGCATGTTGCGTTCACGCCGTGCATCACCGTCCTGATATCCGTGTCGATGAGATCGCTGTAATTGACCGGATCGCCCGGCGCCGTCTCGTAGCCGATCGAGCCCGACGTATTCACCCACGTCGAATCGTCGTAGCTGATGCTGTTCCATTCCGTGCTGGCGGGCGACAGATACTGACCGTCGATAATCTGCTGCGCAATCCCCGGTCCCTGCCATGCAACCGCGACATTGTCACCACCGCCACCCTCCTTTTGCAGTGCCTCGATGTAGTACTTCTTGCCCGCCGTAAGGGTAATCGCCGCCGATCTCTGCTCCGTGTACTTGTTCCACTGCCGCGACGAAGTCCAGCCGGGCACGTGCGCGATCCGCGTAGCATTGCCGCTCATGGCGTCCGAACTAAGCCACAACTCGCCCGCATCGTCCGTGGCGATCCAGAACGTGTACTCGCCGCTGGTCGGCGGATGCAGATAGCCCCTTATCCGCGTGCCGTAGTTATCCGCCCAATCGACGGGACCCTCGAAATTGGTTATCTCGTCCTGACCGCTTGGATTATCCGGATACACGGGATTGCCGGTAAGCGAAGCGATGTCCGTGTTGGGTATATTCAGCCACCATTCGCGCAGTATCGTGCCGCGCACCGTCTCTCCTGCCAGCGGACCCGTCGGCACGATGTAACGCTTCGCCGCCACCGCCGAAACCAGGGTCACCTCGTCGCCCGTCGAAGACGCCCACGACGGCACCCTTGGATCACTGCCGTCGGTCGTGTAGTAGACCGCGTGCTGCGGCACGACCATCGATAGCTGATCCCCCGTCGCCGCCTGACCCCCATGCTGAGGCTGCCCGTTAACGGCAAATACCGGCGCCGCCACACTGGGATACAGGCCCGCACTCTTCAACTGATCCAGCACAATAGCCGACCGCTGCGGCATATACGTATTCAGCATCCAGTCGCGCCAATAACGCCAGTCTGCGATCGTGTACGGCGACGAGGTCTTCGCATCCCCCCATCGCGCCGATTCACAGATCATGGCTCGCTCGATATCCGCCGCCATCGCCGCATAGACCTGTGCCGGCCGATTTCGTTCTGGCTGCGCAGGGTTCCAGACCGGCGCCGCCGCATCGACGTAAAGCGGCCCCCCGTTGAAAAACGTGCGATGAGCGTAATCTCCAAATAGAAGCGCAAACTCGGCATTTCCGCGCATCATCGTATACGGCTTCAGCAGGTAATTGGCCGTTGTAACATGATTGACGCTGTTCTGCCCCAGCCCCGAGCCGATACCCATCACCCATTCGGCGTCCCACGTATACGCCTTCCATCCCGTGCTGTCGGCTCCGCGAAGCCGCCCGGCATACCAGTTGTGACTCATCCAGTCGTTGTTGCCGCCATAAAAATTCGCCAGCAGGAACGCA
>JAWLHD010000303.1:0-5556 GCA_041690555.1 Anaerohalosphaeraceae bacterium | reverse complement strand
ATCAGAAGTCTCTTGACGTGGGAGGGGGTTTTCGGGGCTGAAAAGGGGTGTGACTTAATAATTCATTGATATATCATTGACATTGGTGGGGTGTCCGGTTATAATACTCATACAATTGAAGTTTGAGAAGGTGGTTGTGAGACGGTGATTTCGGGGGTTGAAATGGGGTCGAAAAAAGGAAAAGGGGAGATGATTGAGGAGGTTCAGGGCGGTCGCGGGCCGCCGAGCGGGGTTTGTGAGAGCCGTTTTTTGGGTTGAAAACGGGGGCGCGAATGGGCGTCGGAGGGGACAAGAGCTTTAGAAAGGGGGGTTTTGATGGCAGTTGTGATGAAAAAAGCCGCGAAGTTGTTCAAAAGTCCACCGTTTTTTAGCGTTTCGTCGCGGGATCCGCCGTCAGAATTGCTCAAAAGTGCGCATTTTTCGCGATTTGTTTGTCTGAGGGGGTAGTTTTTTCTATATTTTAACTGATTGCAGAAGGCCGCGTGGGCCGGATGCGTCGCTGGGAAAAATTCTATGCCGCCGAGGCCCAGAAATAATACATTGAGCAATTTCTACCGCCCGTGCTACAGTGCACATGAGCGAGGTCCGCCGCTGAGGGAAGGGAGAAAAGTTATTGCGAGGGGGAGAATTCGGAACACGTCGTAAGCAATGCAATACATCCTGTGAATCATGTCAATAGAGGCCGTTGAGGTCTTTTTTTATGCGCGGTGGGTGGGCGGTTAGGGATGGTTCACATTGAGGACCGCGTCCAGGTCAATCCTGCAACTCACTGGAGCAGAGGAGGTTCTCAGGGGGCGAGCAGGTGGAGGACCCAGTCGGTTTGGTTGGGCTTTGTGAAAGTTTGGGCGGGGCTGCCTCCGGCTACGTTGAAGGTGGTCTGGAACAGTCCTGTTTTTGGATCATAGAATCTTGCGGTGAGCGTATTGCCGTCGGCGGCTGTGAGGTTTAGGGTGAACTGGGCGGGTGAGTTTGTCATTGAGTAGACGGCGTATTCGCGGCCGGGGTGGGCGAGGCAGTATTCTCCGGTGCTTGTGAGTGCGTTGGCGGGGGTCATGCTGTCGAGATCGTGGATGTGATCGTTGAAGAAACGGCTTGCGTGTCCGAGCCAGTCCCTCTTGTACATGCCCTTGTCCCCATCGGGGACATGTGGGTCATAGCCCATGATGCCGGTGCGGACTGTTTCCTGGTTTTCGTCGGCGTGGAAGATGAAGGCGCCTGCGCCCATACTGAAAGTCCAGATCGATGTTCGGACATCGTCACCCATGTATGGCGGGCCTTCGAGATTGATATAGGGTCTGGGGGGGCTGCCGTTGAAGCCGGCGACTGCGTTGGCGTTTTTGTCGGTTCCGTGGAGCGTGTCGCTCATTACCCATGCGACTTGTGATCGTCGGGGATTCCAATCGACCCATATCTGCTGTCGCTTCTTGAAGAAGAGTGCGAAATGGTCGCCCATGTTTCCTTCGCTGTAGGAGTGCTCATCGAGGAAGACGAAGAAGACATTTCCGAAGTCTCCGACGGCATCGATCATTTTGGCGGAGAATTGTTCCCATACCCATTGTGTTTTTTTGGAGTTCGTCCAGTCGTCCGACCAGGGTTCGTGGCAGACTTCGACGCCGGGTGAAGCGATGATGACGGCGTCGGCCTTGTTTGTGAGGTGGCCTCCGTTGGCGACATTGAGCGGGTGAAAGACCCATGAGTAATCATGCTTGGACCAGCCTGTGAACATGGTTATGCCGATGAGCATATTTCTCTGTTTTGCGTGTTCGCACATGTCGCGGAGGCGCGGCCAGTAGCGTGTGAGGTCGCCGTCTGCGCCTTCGTCGAAGGCTCGCAGGTCCCATTGGTGTCGCTGATCGAATGCCAAAGGTCCGGATGTTTTGCGTGCCCAGGGCATGACATCGGGGATGACGTAGCCCCAGCGATCCTCTATCTGCGAGCCGTCCTGTTTCTGGCGTACGGGCACGAACGACCAGATGTGTACGGAGCGCAGTCCTCGGTCGGCGCAGTCGTCGATCCAGCGGCGATGGTCGAGGTTACTGTTCTGGGCGGCGCATTGTGTTCCGCTGTCGCCTGTGGGCATGATTACCCGGCCTTTGTAGGTGGGGTAGCGGCCGCTGGGGCTTATGCCTATTTCGCCGGCGGCGATGACGGTTAGATCGGCTTCATGGGAGAGGACTTGGCTGTAGGGGTTGGCGACGGCACATCGGTATCGGGCCTGGTCGTGCGGGTTGGCGTCGGCGATCTCCAATCTGCTTGTTGCTGAGCCGGAGACTCGTTGGGAGTCGGTGAGGTTTTGGCCGTCTTTTTGCCACTGGTACGTGATCGGTTCGGGGCCGATTGCCTGGACGTGAAATGAGGCGTTCCAGCCGCGGTAGATGATGGCTTCTGCGGGTTGTACGACGAGGCTGACGGAGGCATTGGCGAGCCAGTCGGCGGCCATGAGGGCGAAGTCGCAGAAGTCTGTGATGCTGTCGGAGTTGAGGTTGCCCGTGAGAAGGGTTCGGCCTGCGATGAGCCAGTTGGCGGCGACGACCGCCAGGTCCGCGTGCGTTACCATGCAATCGTTGTTCAGGTCGCCGAGTGGACAGGCGGAAGCGCTGTCAATTTCGGTTGGCGAGTAGAAGCCGTTATAGACGCGGACGTTGTCGACCCACTCCCCGGTTTGGAGCAGGCCGTCGAAGATGGCCCGTCTGGCGACATTCATCTCGCGCGGGGGACTGCCTCCGGCGGGGACGAAGTCCCACGTGTAGCCGGGCGGGAGATCGGCGGCAGAGAAGACCGGCGAGGTGTTGTTATAGGCGCCTCCGGACAGATATACGTTGAAGACACCGTTGGCCTGGCGTACGGTGAGACGATAAGTGATGTTGTTGGCTAGGTTCAGTCCGGTGATGTGGTATTTGTATTCTCCCTGGGCGTTGCGGAAGAGGTGTCGCATTTTTCCGTCGTATATGGAGAGGATGAAGTAGCGGTCGGGCGAGCGTTTGACGATCGACCAAAGGCCGGAATGGCCGGAATGAGTGGTCCAGTGATTGCCGCGGAAGTAGAGGTCGACGGTTATGCCGGCATCGTTTTTCCAGTCGGCGAAGATGGCTGCGACTGCGTCGTCGTTCCACCTTGCGTAGGCGCTGTTGTTGCCTGCGAAGGCGTTGCCATGCACGCCGGTTACGAAAGAGGCCGGCGGGTTGACGATTTGGCCGCCGGTGGAGTCGATGTCGGCGGGGCTATCGAGAGGGGCGTGCCAGATTGGAAGAGGGCCGCGGGGGGCTGCGGAGGCAGTCAGGGAAGCAACCAGTACCGTCAACAGAGCCTTTGTAAACCGCTTGTTGTTCATTCTACTTACCTTCTTGGTATTGTAAGGGATAAAGGGCCCCGTGGCGGGGAGCCGTGCGGGGCCCATTTGAACTTACTAATCACTTATCGTCATTCCACCCGTGGGTGGGAGATAGCTGGTCCCACCCTGATTGTCAGAGCGTCAGGGGCAGTTGCCGTTGATGAGATTGCAGGCCATCCAGTCTGCGGCCATCATGGCAAGGTCGGAGAAATCGACCACACAATCCTTGTTGATGTCGCCGGGCATATCGTATTCGCATTCAGGGGTGCCGGTAGTGAAGCTCCAGACGTCGCCCGGGGTGGGTATTGGGACGTCCTGGAAGACTTCATCCACTCGCCAGAAATATTGGGTTTGCCAGGGCAGATCGCAGACGTAACTGTTCTGTTCATATCGACCCATGTAGACGGCGGCATCTCCTGCGGCGACGAGGGACTCATTGAGGCCAAGGTAGACGTCATGTGCGATCGCGCCGTAGCCGGAGTTCCATGTAAGGATGACGTTCTGCTCAACATTGACAGCGGCATCGGTCGGGTAAGGCTCGGTTGCCTTGGGTGGAACGGTGGTGAAGGTCCACATGTCGCCGGTGTATACGATGGGATAGCCGTGGTTGGGGTCGATTACGTCGACTCGCCAGTAGTAGTCGGTGAGCATGTCCAGGACGCCGTCGGCGAGCGGATCATACCATGTTTCCAACTGATCGCCGGAGACGAGCTCGAAGTCAAAATCGTCGCTCAACTCATTCGGTTCGGCGCCGAAGTATACGTTGTAGCGCGCGGGCTCCTCGTCCATCAAACGAGACAGGGGGGGATTCCATGTGAGTACGACGTCGGCCGGGACGTTGATTGCGCCGTCGGCGGGGTCGGGGTCCATTGCGTAGGGTATATCGAGCTCGGCGGGTGAGTAGAAGCCATTGTAAACTCGGATTTCATCGACCCATTCACCGCTCTGCAGTTTTCCATCAAAGATTGCTCTTCGGGCTACGTTCATCTCCCTGGCTGGACTTCCTCCGGCCGGGACGAAATCCCAAGTGTAACCTGCGGGCAGATCGGTGGCGGAAAAGACGGGCGTTTCATTTCGATATGTCCCGCCGTCCAAGTAGACATCCATTTGGCCGTTTGCCTGTCGGACCGTGAGGCGATACGTTACATTGTTGGCAAGGGGTACACCGGTGATGTGATACTTGTATTCGCCGGCGGCGTCTCGGAAGAGGTGTCGCATCTTGCCGTTCTGCACGGAGAGTATGATGTAGCGGTCGGCTGATCTCCTGACGATGGACCACAGGCCGGAATCGCCGGAGTGGGTGGACCAGTGATCTCCAGAGAAGTACAGGTCAACTGTCACCCCGGCTTCATTGTCCCAACCTTCGAACAGGGCACCGGTAGTGGCGTCGTTCCATCTTGCGTATGTGCTGCCGTTTCCGGCTAACGCATTGCCGTCGGCGCCGGGTATAAACAGTGCAGGGGGACTTACGATTTCGCCGCCGGTGGCCGTGATCGACAAGTCGTCTTCGAGGGAGAGATAGAAGACTTCTTCAGGGGCCGCGTTGAGAACGGTACCGAGGAGCACGCACAAACCTGCAAGAGTCAACACACCAGATCGCTTTGCCATTTGTTTCTCCTTTCCAATTCAGGTTACAGGGCTCGGATCCAGTACTCCGCGCCATGCGGAGCTAATTCCTGGGGCGTTAAGTGCTCAGCGAGAACAGGCATTGTGCGGGTAGCGGTGCAAAGGGACAGTATCAGGACCAGTCGCTGCGTCAAATGCTTGCATGTATCTCATCCTCCCTTTGAAAGCATGACTCAAATGCGAGTCGTTAGCAACATTGTAACTTAGCGGCAAATGCCTTTCAAGCCGAAAAACATGAAGTTTTTCGTGGGCGGCGTTATCGCCGCCGAATGCAGGGTTGACGCTTGGACGAAACACGGGCGGTAAAGGAGGTGGTGCAATACCAGTAAAAAGACGTAAGGGGAATGCGTTGTGAGCGTTTAGTGCGGGTGATACACTCATGGCGGAGAAGGAGGTGAGGTTTCTCGGCGAGCGATTGGGGTTGGCGGTTGAAAGCTTTGGGGGTATTGGGTATTATGTTTTGAAGTTGTGAGGGGATTTTGGGATTATCCGTCGGGGGGGTTGGTATGTTGGATTTCAGATTTGTTGCGGGTGTATTTGAAAGGAGCGGTTTAATGGTATTGTCGAGACGTGAATTTGTTGGGGGTGCGGCGGCTTTG
>JAWLHD010000302.1:1864-5574 GCA_041690555.1 Anaerohalosphaeraceae bacterium | reverse complement strand
CAACGCCAACGACCTCAACAACTACATCGAAGTCGAGGTCTGGGGCAAGCCTATCAAGCAGTAGCATGCAGTCAATCGGGTGTGCGGCACGTCCGCACACCCCTCTACTCCAGGGGCGCCGACTCCGTTCCATGGTCCGTTCATTCACATAAGTGAACACCTCCCAAGACTGAAAGGAGATCAACCATGGAAACTCCGCGCAAATCAATACCCGCTTGCATACCTGTCATTCTTGGCCTTATCCTGGTTTCATCCGCACCGCATGCTGCAAACGTTAACATGATGGACAGCTCAGGTGTCCAATGCCAAAGAATGGTCAATGTCCCCATCAGATTTCCAATGCCCTTCACAGGTTGGTACGGCGACCATGGCGGCGTGCCAAATCTTGAAATTAATCGCCATGGCGCAAGGCAGTTTGTGCAAGGGCCCATAGGCGTAATGAATGTTGCCTTGGCCAGGAAAGTGTCAAGCAGCGCGCCTGAACCCCTTCGAGGTGAACTCTCGATGATAACCGACGGTGACAAGGAAGCATACGAAGACGCGTATGTGGAACTGCCGCTTTTCGGCCAGCATATCACCATCGATTTGAAGGAGGAATGCGAAATCTATGCAATTGCTGTATGGCGATACTACAAGGACTGGCGGGTCTATTACGATGTGGTTGTCCGGATTGCCGACGATCCTGAGTTCACGAAAAACGTCCGAACGCTCTTTAACAATGACACCGATAACTCCGCGGGATTGGGCCCAGGCGCCGACAAGCATTATGTAGAGAGCCACCAAGGCAGCCTCATTGATGCCCGAGGCCAGCGTGCTCGCTATGTTCAATTGTACAGTAACGGCAACACTGCTAACGACCTCAATCACTATGCGGAAGTCGAAGTCTGGGGCCGGCCTGTTGCAGACGAGCCAGTCAACCGGGCGCACATCATGAAGTTACTTAATGATCTTACGCTCGAAGTTCCATGGTCGCCTGTGCCGCGGGAACTTGTGAACCAGGAGGCACGTCGGGAATTCGAAGGAAGAAACCGCGGTGCGGCGGCAAAAATCGACGCAATCAAGGATCGGGCGATGGGCGAGTTGGCCGGCATGCACGATGGATTTGTCGATGTACTGGTCCAAGAGCTTGGCAGCAGGAGCGATGCCAGTCGGCTGGCCAATGAGGTCGTGCCGGTGTTGCGGAGGATCGGCACTCAGAAAGCGCGCGCAGTGCTTCTGGATCTGGCTCTTGGCAAATACGTCAAACATGGCCCAACAAGTTATGCTGCCGAGCAATATCTCGCGACCAGCAGGGACGAATCCGAAGCACGACTTTTACTGAAGTCCAACAGTCCGAACATCGTTCGTTCCGCTCTGCTCAGGATGAAAACCCTCGACGCTGATCTCATGCAGCAATTGCGTGCGATCCTGCAGAGCCAGGACCATAGTTTGAGAATAGCCGCCGCTGATTGCCTCGCCAGATTGGCCGGTCCGGCTGATGTCACGGCAGCCTTGCAGGAAATCATCCGATCGATAGAGACTGTCGGCGAGATCGCTGCCGCAGACTCGAAAGACATGTTTGCCAAACTGGGTTCGGTGGCCGATAATGCCGCCGAAAGCATGGCTGCCGTCATCAGCAGGCTCGCCGCAGACGACGAGGAACTCCTATCGCTTGTCCCGAATCTCTCGGGACGGCCAAAGTGGTGTGTCGTGCTCGCCCTTGCCCAAAGAGGCTCCGAGGCTGTCCGGTCCGAACTGGCAGCCATTGCGAGCGACTACTCGCCCGGCTCGAATCTCAGATGGGCCGCCTTCAATATCTTCTGCAGCACGGCCACCGAGGAGGACAAGGAGTTTCTCGTTACGGTTGCGCGAACGGATGCATTTAGAGTGTACCTGTACAGAGACCATGGGAATCGTCTCAACTATTTAGAGGAACTGGCCGACCGGCAGGTCGAATATCACAAACGCGCCGGACCTGCGCCTACGGTTGATTTGACCAAAGGCATCTATCCGTTTCGCGTGCTTGCGAAGCATACGGTGCGGCGATTGGATCGGGCCAAGACGCCTGTTTTGGCGGAGGGACTTCTTCCCCTGCCGGTCAAGATTCCGCCGCCGATGTTTATCGGCTGGCCCAATCAGTTCATGCCGCTTTTGACCGAAGAGATTCCAAGGCAAATGCCGCAATTGCTCGCGCCCGCCGGGACAATGAATCTCGCCCTTGCCGCGATCGTAACCGCCAGCGATGCCATGCCGATCATCGGCGATCTGCCGCAGGTCGTGGACGGGAACAAAACGTCAGGCGACGGCAATTACATTGAGTTCGGGCCGGGTCCGCAGTGGATTGTCCTCGATCTGCAGCGACCGTGCGACATCTACTGGATCGGCATCTGGCACTACCACAAACATTTATATCGCGTGTATTTTGACGTCGTCGTGCAGGTCGCCGGCGATTCTGACTTCGCCGACTGCGTGACCTTGTTCAACAACGATCACGATGGGTCCGGCGAGTTCGGCACAGGCATCGATTTATTGTATCCGGAGACGAACATGGGCAAGTGGATCGAGGGCGGAGGCGTACAGGGTCGCTATGTCCGGCTGTATTCCAACGGCAATACATCGCATGATTTGAATAACTATTGTGAGGTTGAGGTCTGGGGCAGGCCTTCTCATTGATTATTGCTGATGGATTATTGATGCTCTCCGAAAGCCAGCGGAGCTTGTACTGGTGGAGTGGTTCAGGTAAACTGAAGGCCTGTGGGAACATAAATTTCACTGGCTGCCGGAGGTGTTCTATGGAACGTAGTATTGTTTTATCTGCTATCGCCGCATTGATCATTATGCCCGGGCTGATTTGTACGGGCGCCCAGGGTGAGGGCGATGGGATTCGCCTGATTGTGCGGGCCGATGACATCGGGTCGTCGCATGCCGCCAATGTGGCCTGCATCAAGAGCTTTCGCGAGGGCGTCGCCCGGTCCGTGGAGGTGATGGTCCCGTGCCCGTGGTTCAATGAGGCCGTCGAGATGCTCAACGCAAACCCCGGCTATGACGTCGGCGTCCACCTGACGCTCACCAGCGAATGGACCAATGTCAAATGGCGGCCGCTGACGCACTGTCCGAGCCTCGTCGACGAGCAGGGCAACTTCTACCCCATGGTCTGGCCAAACGCCAACATAGGCCCCAAGTGCAGCATCCGCGAGGCCGACCCGAAGATCGATGAGGTCGAACGCGAATTGCGGGCGCAGATCGAACTGGCCGTCAAGAAGATCAAGAACGTGACGCACCTGTCCTCGCACATGGGCTTCGGCGGCGCCCGGCCGGACATCGCCGCCGTGGTGGACAAGCTCGCCACCGAGTACAAGTTGCCGGCTCGCCTCGAAGGAGCCCAAGGGGCACGGATGGAAAAGAGCGAGACATCCCAGCAGAAGGTCGCCGCCTTCGTGAAGATGCTCGAAACGCTTCAGCCCGGCCTCTGGATCTTCGTCGAGCACCCGGGCCTCGACGTCCCCGAGATGCAGGCCATCGGCCACAAAGGCTACGAGGACGTCGCCACGGACCGGCAGGGCGTAACCGACATGTTCACCAGCCCCAAGGCGATGGAGGTAATCAAACGCCGGGGCATCCAGCTCATCAGTTACGGTGACATCCTCAAGACCCAACCGAACCGGTAGATCACCGGCCGCCGTCCAGCCGCCGCAGAATGGCTGTCAGCTTCTCTATATAATACAAATCCG
>JAWLHD010000302.1:0-1854 GCA_041690555.1 Anaerohalosphaeraceae bacterium | reverse complement strand
CACGGCTGGTCGAGCTTTTTCCCAAGGTACTGCGGATCGGCCTCCAGACCGTCCGCCAGCGCCATAAACACTCCCCGCGCCAGATGCGGCGGTGACACATAGTTCTCCCCCCCGATCATCCGCTCGCCCCACGCCCGATACCAAACCGGCAACTGCCGATCCAGCCCCTTCACATGATACGCAAACTTCTCCACGGCATGACGAGCAACGAACCCCGCCACCTCCGGCGTCAGGTCCACATACCGCGGTATCTTCGCATTATGAGCGTAGTTGCCCTGCCCGTTGTCAGTAAAGCGTATCAGCCGCGAGTCCGCCCGCTCGTGGTGAACGCGTTCGGCCAGCATCAACTTCAACCGCTCGCGAGCCGCCGCAATGCGGTCTATCCGACCAGCCTCATGCATAATGCGAATATAGGCGACCATACCGGCGATCTGCCCATTCAGCCGCTGTGCGGCGTCGTTGCGATTGTCGTTGTGATCAAAGCTGAAAGGCTTGTTCAGGAAATCGTCGGCGATTGTTCCGACCCGATCCGCTCCCGCCAACACCGCCGGCCACAAATCGCCATAGTGCCCGCAGGCCCAAAGCCCGTAAAGGTCCTGCACCCCCGGAGTGTGTCTCGGCGGTCTCTGCGCATAATTGCGCATGCCGGGACCGCGATCGTGAATCTCCCGCTGCCTGGCCCCCGCATACAGGTGCACGGGGCTCTCTAACGGCGCACCGGCGTTAACCAGCGAACGCAGATACTCTGCTGCGATATTCCTCACGTCCGACGACAAGTGCGGCAGCCCAAGCGCCACGATCTGCATCGTCTCGGCCGTCCGCGTGAAATATGCCTCTTCGCGCACAATCCCCAATTCCGCGATAAACGGTGCAAACGGGCCATCATTAATGATTTCGCTGACCCCCGCATCGAGCCGCCGGCGCACTTCGTCCGCCAATCGCCCTTTGGCCTGCACAACCTGCGCCGTCGGATACGTGTTGATGAGCACGTCAACATCATCGTCCGAAACAACCAGCCGAGTCAGTCTTTCGTCAAATCGCTGTGCCGCACTGGTCATGTTGCCCCCAACGATCAGATCGAGCTGGTTCTTCATCATCGGCGGGGGGGTCGTGCCGCCTGTAGCCGTCCTCGCCGCGTCCGGCCCGGCAATGCACACCACCTGCGAGCCCACCACCCAGAACATCCGCCGCGCCGCGATCGCCACAATCGACCTGTCCGGCCCGTGCCACTCGTTAGGCATGCCCGTCAGCCAGCCTTCCTCGGCGAGCTTCTTCGCCCCCTCGAACATACCCTTCACAGCCGCCGGCCCGAAGATCCCTCCATAAGTATCCCGTGCCGAATAGATCTCCACCGTCCGCATGGTATCCAGATCAAGCCCCTTCAGCTCTCCCTGATGCGTGCAGATAACTATGTTGCCCATCATCGAAAGCGACTGCGTCTCGTCGCCGATCATCGCAAAATTATGCCAGTCGCTGTGCGCAGTCTCCGGCCAGGAAAAGCCGATCAGCCCACTCTGCCGCTCAAGCTCCCCAAGCGCCGAATACCGCCGAATGCCCCGAAGGTAGCTCGTCATCGCCGTACGATAAAACGTATACAGCTTCCCCGTCCGAGGATTAAACGTCGGCGGTGTCGCCGGATTGTGCAGCCCGCACGTATACAAAACCTGCGCAATCCACGGCCGCTCCCCGTCATCCAGCGACATCGCAAAGAACGTCTCGTAATCGGGATTCGCCCCGAGGTACTCGATCACCGCCGCTTTCTCGGCCGCGCGCCGACGAGGCGTCTCCTTGACGATGTAGTCGCCCCACTGATCCAGAAGAACCTTGTCTTCCGAGCCAAGCGGGATCTTCTGC
>JAWLHD010000301.1:0-5649 GCA_041690555.1 Anaerohalosphaeraceae bacterium | reverse complement strand
AGGAGATTCGCAAATTTCTGCAGAGTGCCGGCGAATGACAGCAATGGCCGTTTACCGAGTCAGACTCTTGATGTTGCCGATCGCCTGCATCAGCCTCGCCGCCGGCTGCAATCGAACTGTTCCCGCAAGCAATGGTGACTCCGAGAGCGTCCATCTGTTTGACGGCAGGACATTGGGCAAATGGCAGGCGGCGGATTTTTTTGAATCCGGCAATGTCCTGGTAAGCGATGGCCATATCGTCCTTGAACGCGGCGAGGAGCTGACGGGTATTGTCTGGACAGGCCCGGTCAGTCGATGCGACTACGAGATATGCCTGGAGGCGATGCGCATCGACGGTGAAGACTTCTTCTGCGGGCTGACATTTCCCGTCGGCCAGGACTACTGCACGCTCATCGTCGGCGGCTGGCGCGGCAAGGTCGTGGGCCTGTCCAACGTCGATCTGATGGACGCATCGGAAAATGCCACGACGATCCTGCTTGATTTTGACCAGAACCGCTGGTATCAAATCCGCCTGCAAGTGACCGCCGACCGCATCAGCGCGTGGATTGACGCCGACAAGGTGATCGACACCGACATTGCGGGAAGGATCATTGATATCCGTTACTCGATGGAGCCGTGTTGCCCGCTGGGCATTGCAAGCTGGAAAACAACCGCTGCTATCCGCAATATCTCCGTGCGTCCGTTCCCTTGATCTGGGTCAAATTTCTTCATCGCGGTGTTTCCACGGCGAACCGTTTTTGGGCGTTGCGTGTATAAAGAACTCGTTTGTCGCACGTGTAAGGCGACAACAGCCACAACAAGCTTGACGAAACCATCGGCGGCGGGTAGAGTCAGCAGCTTGCGTGGGAAGCGGCCTGACAGGCCGGACACATCCCTGCAAGTGATGAACATAAACAATGATTAGGAAAGGTCGACTGATGAAGCTCAAGGGCACGCAAACGGAGAAGAACCTTCTTACTGCATTCGCAGGTGAATCCCAGGCCAGAAATCGGTACACCTACTTCGCCTCCAAAGCTCGAAACGAGGGCTATGTCCAGATAAGCGCTATCTTTGAGGAAACGGCCAATCAGGAAAAAGAGCACGCCAAACGCCTGTTCAAGTTTCTCGAAGGCGGCGAAGTGGAGATCTGCGCCGCATTTCCCGCGGGTGTGATCGGCTCCACTCGCGAAAACCTCCAGGAGGCAGCCGCCGGCGAGAACCACGAGACCACCCAGATGTATCCGGACTTCGCCAAAACGGCCGACCAGGAAGGCTTCGCCGATATAGCCACTGTCTTCCGCAGTATTGCCGTAGCCGAGGCGCGCCACCGCGACAGATATCTCACCCTGGACAAGAACATCCAGGAGGGCAGGGTTTTCAATCGCCCTGAGTCCGTGCGATGGGTCTGTCGCAACTGCGGTTATGTCCATGAAGGGACCGATGCACCCGATATGTGTCCCGCCTGCGCTCATCCCCAGGCCCATTTTGAACTGGAATGCGCTAATTACTGACCGGGCGTTTGCCGACACAGCAGCGCGACAGAACTGGAGGTGTTTCGAATGCAGCAACTGAAGTCGAACGTCTTTTTTGCCGGCGCGATTGACTGGGACCGCCGCCTCTTTGACGAATTGATCCCTCTACCCGACGGGACCACGTACAACTCCTACGTCATCAAGGCCAGCGAGAAGACCGCGCTTATAGACGCGGTCGACCCGACGAAGGTGGAGGTGCTGATCGACAATCTCGTTCGCCTTGGCGTGGACAAGCTGGACTACATAATAGCCAACCACGGTGAGCAGGACCATTCGGGTGCCATCGGCGATGTGTTGGTGCTTTATCAGGACGCAAAGGTCGTCACCAATGCCAAGTGCAGGGATCTGCTTATGAGCCACCTTCACATCGAGGGCGATCGCTTCATAGTAGTTGACGACGGCGGCACGCTGTCGCTTGGCGACAAGACGCTCCGATTCATTTTTACCCCGTGGGTCCATTGGCCCGAAACCATGAGCACGTACCTGATCGAAGACCAGATACTCTTCACTTGCGATTTCTTCGGCTCGCACCTTGCCTCAAGCGAGCTCTTCGTCAGCGATGAGGCGCGGGTCTATGAATCCGCAAAGCGATATTACGCCGAGATCATGATGCCGTTTCGCAAGCCGATACAGAGCAACCTCGAGAAGATCAAAGACCTGCAAATCGACATGATCGCCCCGAGCCACGGGCCCGTCTACGACCGCCCAAACTTCATTCTTGATGCATACAAGGACTGGGCGGGCGACGACGTGAAGAACGAGGCGGTCATTGCTTACGTCTCAATGCACGACAGCACGAGGCGCATGGTTGACCATCTGACAGACGCTCTTGCCGAACGCGGCGTTGTTGTGCGCCGGTTCAATCTGACTGGCGTGGACATCGGCAAGCTCGCCATTGCACTTGTCGATGCGGCTACGCTTGTTCTGGCCTCGCCGACAATGCTGGTCGGCCCGCATCCTCACGCCGCTTATGCAGCCATACTGGCCAATGCTCTTCGTCCAAAGACGCGGTATGCAGCCATCATCGGCTCCTACGGATGGGCTGGAAAAATGGTCGACCAACTCGCGGGCATGCTGCCAAACCTGAAAGCGGAGATGTTGGAGCCAGTGGTTGTAAAGGGCCTGCCGGCCGATGATGATTTCGCGGCAATAGAGAATCTTGCGGATAAAATCCTGCAGAAGCACAGGGACGCGGGCATCACAGGATAGAAGCGGCGCCCCGCCCCGGACCTTTTCCACAGCGGCGATGGCGCACTTCCGTACAGAAATCCGGCGAATCTGCCGAAGATTGAACAAGGATGGCGGAAAAAGGCAAAAAAAACCGGCTGTTGAAAAAGCAGCCTCCCATGCGGCGGGTCCTCCTTGCGACTTTGCCGTGCGTGGCGGGGGCGGTTTACTTTTTCGGCTGGCGATCGCTGGCTTCGGTGGCGTTCTGCTCTGCAGTCGGGCTGGCGGTGGAGTATGCCTTCTGCCGTCAAAGGCGCGAGCCGGTGAGCGAGGCCGTCTTTGTAACCGCCGTGCTCTTTGCCCTCGTCATGCCGCCGCACGCGGCGTGGCACGTGCAGGCCGTTGGCATGATCTTTGCCGTGATGTTCGCCAAGGAGGTCTTCGGCGGCTTTGGACGCAACTTCTTCAATCCTGCTCTGGCCGGAAGGTGTTTTGTATATATATGTTTTCCGGTCGCGCTGACGGCGACATGGCCGGATTCTGCGCCGCGCCAGGGCCTCGGCGCGCTTACCCAGTGGACTACGGCAACGGCGCCCGACGCAATATCCGGCGCAACGCCGATGGCCGAGATGAAGGCCGGCGCCGAGTCGCCTGCGATTGCCGATCTGTTCTTCGGCGGCATCAGCGGCACGATGGGCGTCACCAGCGCGTTGCTTATCCTCATCGGCGGGTTGTTCCTGTTCATCACCCGGACGGCTTATAGAGCCATCATTCTCTCTGTGATCATCACCTACGCGGTGTTAAACCAGTCGTTGCACTGGCTGGGCGTCGAACCGGTGCCCAACGCGCTGCCCGCACTTCTGGGCGGCGGTTTTCTCTTTGGAGCGTTCTTCATGGCCACCGATCCGATCAGTGCCCCCAGAACGTCTCAGGCGAGAGTCATCTACGGCATTCTCATTGCCCTGTGCACTGTGGTAATCAGAAACTTCTCCATCTTCAACGGCGGACTCATGTTTTCGATTCTCCTGGGCAACATGTTCGCGCCCATCATGGATTACGGCGTAACCGCATGGAAGCAGCGCAAAACGTCTGGGCAGGAGGCCGGCGGATGAGAGAGAAGCCCTGGTATGCAGTCGCATATATGTTCGGCATTACCGCCTTCTTCAGTTTCCTTGTAATAGGCCTGGCCCGTGTCACCGCCGACCGGGTCCGTGCCAATGAACAGTTGGCCCTGGAACGCGCCGTGCTCAAGGCCCTCAACATGGCAGAAGGCAAGACGTCGGACGAAATACACCGTACTTTTGTCGAAATGGTCGAGCCGATGCCCGGCGACAATAACTATCAGTTTCTGCACGACGGAATGCCGGCAGCTTACGCCATAGGTGTTTCGGGCAAAGGCTTCTGGGCTCCGATCTCAGGTTTCATCGGTCTTAAGCCTGATCGTCAGACCGTAATAGGTATTGCGTTTTATGAGCAGAATGAAACGCCCGGCCTGGGCGCCGAGATCACCAGCCAGTCATTTCGCTCACAGTTTGAAGGCCTCCAACTCAGTTCGGGTCCGCAACCAATCGAGATTAAACCTTATGGAGCACAACTGGCCGAAAACCAGGTCCACGCAATCTCAGGCGCCACCCAGACATGTACGCGCCTGGAGCACCTGATTAATGAGGACCTTAACAAATGGCGCCGGACCCTGGAGGAGGAGACAAGATGAGCCCGAACGGCGGCACGCTCGCAACGAGACAAATCGTCTTCGACGGACTTTGGCATAATAACCCCGTCTTCAGACAAATACTGGGTATCTGCAGCACCTTGGCCGTTACAAACCTCGTCCTGAATACGCTGGTGATGTGCGCGGCGCTTACTTTGGTGCTCTCGGCCAGCAGCCTCACGGTATCCCTGCTGCGCACATTTACACCGCGCAATATCCGAATGATGGTACAGACGCTTATAATAGCCTTCTACGTTATAATAGTCGACACCTCGCTCAAGGGCTACTGGCCGGATATGTCCGCAGCCCTTGGTCCCTATGTCGGCCTGATTATCACCAACTGCATTATTATGGGGCGATGCGAGGCCTTCGCCGGCACCAACAAGCCAACTGGCGCCTTGATCGACGGCTTCTTCAACGGCCTTGGTTACAGTCTGCTGCTGCTGGCCATCGCCGTGCCGCGTGAGCTGTTGGGCATGGGCAGTATACTCGGCTTTGCCATGCCCTATTTCAGCACCGGATGGGACAAGTGGATCATCATGGTCATGCCGCCGGGGGCATTCTTCACGCTGGCGGTTATCATTTGGGTGTGCAGGGCGATCAAACCCAGAGAGGAGACCGCCGCATGAACATCAGCGCTCAACTTTGGACGGCGGCTGTAATTGCCTTTGCCGCGGTGTTCACCAACAACATTCTTCTGATGTACTTTTTGGGAATGTGCCCCTTCACATCTGTGTCGCGCGAAGTCAAGACGGCTTTTGGCCTGGGGCTGGCGGTGGTATTCGTTATGACCTGCACCGCACTGCTGAACTGGCTGGCCTACCATTACATCCTTGTGCCGCTGAATCTTGAGTTTTTCCGCTTCATCATGTTCATCATCATAATTGCCGCGTTCGTTCAGTTCGTCGAAATGGTCATCGACCGCTATTCGCCGAAGTTGTATTATGCGCTTGGCATCTTTCTGCCGCTTATTACGGTCAATTGCGCTATCCTCGGTGCTTCACTTTTCATGGTGATCCGCGATTACACGTTTATCGTAACCGCCGGCTACGGTTTCGGCAGCGGCGTCGGCTGGCTGTTGGCGATCATGGCGATGGCAGGCATTCGCCAGCGTCTGGCGCATTCAAGAATACCGCGAGGGCTGGACGGGCCCGGCATTACGCTCATTATCGCCGGACTCATGGCTCTGGCTTTTATTGGGTTTACCGGGGTATTGGAGTAGCCCATGTTTTCGGTAGCTGTTGCTGTCTTTATTATAAG
>JAWLHD010000300.1:0-5671 GCA_041690555.1 Anaerohalosphaeraceae bacterium | reverse complement strand
GGCCGATCCCTCCTCTCCCCCGATCACCAAACCCCGAACACCCGGCTTTTTAGCGCAAAAACGCCGTATTTCATCGTCCGACATAATCATAAAAGCCGTAGAAAGAGCATCCCCGCTCGCCGCATCCTCCGTACAAGCCCAGGAAGCCGCCCGACCAAGCACACACTTCGCCGTTCGAGGATCAATTATATGACCCTTACCACGTCCAGAACCGCTCACAGCCCCGTTTTTAAGCGAAAAACGCACAATCGTCTGCCCAAAATCCTCCGGATTACTAAAAGTAATCGGCCACCCATCCCCCCCCTCAGGCGCATCCAGCGCCAAAACCGAGCTATACCCCCCATGCACCAAAACCCTGTTTAAACCCCATTCACGAAGCATCCCCCCGATACGATCCACCGTAAACCCCTTCCCAATCCCCCCTAAATCCACCTGAACCCCCTTTACAGCCACAGTAACCGTATAATACTCCGCATCAAGCCGCAACAAATCAGCCCCCGTAAGCCTCAACGCCGCCTCGATTTCCGCCTCGGAAGCCCCCCGAGGCTGCCTCCTCTCATCCAGCAAACAACGAAACAGAGACCCGATAGTAACGTCAAAAACCCCCTCAGTCTCCTCATAAAGCCGACACGCAATGCTAAGACACTCAAAAGCATCCATGCCCACCTGTATCGGCTGCCCCGCGGGGCTCGTATTAATCCTCCCGATATCGCTGTTAGGCACAAAACGGCTCAATTCCTGCTCGATACGCCCGATTTCGCCAAAAACCTCCTGCGCCGCCTGCCGGCAATACCGGTAGTCGTCATGCTGAATAAGCACCTCATAGATCGTAGCCATTGCCTCATGGGAAAACCGGTGAATCCCCTCAACGGCATCGCCATGGCTGTTGACAAGAACGACCTCCGGGGGGTTTTTGCTCATTCGACAGGCTCCTGAGCCATGTGGCTTTTAAGCCGACCATCCTTCAGGTCCCACATAACGAAGCCCATAAGTTCAATAGTCGGCCGAAGCTCGATATAGTCGTCGAAAAGCGGTATATACGTGTTATACTGCCCCGGAGGCACGCCAAATATCTTCTTAAGGATATCCTTCTCCAGCGACGCATAACCCACGATAACAGGTGCGGGCATAGTGGTATTGTCGACTTCAGTGTAGTAGCCCACGTTCTTGTACCGCCGCAGGTACCACGGCAGAGGCCAGTGGTCGAAGCCGGGACAGATTATCTCAACATGCATGTCCTTACCGTCAGGATGGAGATCGGACATCTCGGCGATTCTGTCGACAACGGTGAATATATCGCGGCCCGTGTGGGCGTAGACATAAGGGTTTGAATGGTCGTCGTAATAGCGGAAGGCACCTGAGGCGGCCTGCCAGGCAAGGTGAGCGGCGCCTTGCAGGAGCAGAATTACAATTAGGGTTCTGGGCCAGCGGCGCGGCGCGATATGCAAGAGGACCACAACGCCAATACCCGCCAAGAGAATCCATGCGTGGAGAAAACCCAGCATGCACCACGGCGTCTTGTAGGGAATCAGCGAATACACGATTGTAAGGATAACCGCGTAAAAAGCGACAAACCTCACAAATAAGCCATCCGCGGCGCCGAGGCCCTTACGGCAAAGCGCGGCAGCCATTCCGATGCCAGCAAGCAGCAAGATGAGGCTTTCCGTCCAGACAGTACCGCCGTCAATCTTGAACCAGGCAAGCATCCGCAGATAGTAGTACCAGGGGTGGATATGCGGGGTATTGTGTCCGGCTCGCTCGAAGTAGATCTTGTAAGTAGCCACAGAATCGAAAATGCCGCGGAGGTTCTGGAAGCCGCAGGTAAACAGGACGGTTGATATGACGATTGCCGCGACAATAGCCAGCCAGAGATGTCGCAGATTGATCTTCTTGATTGCGGCAAGGCGGGCGGCTGCGCCGCGGCCGTCCAGAAGGATCGTCAGGAAAAGGGACAACAGCATTGCGCCAAGCGGTATGATAAACGTCTCTTTTGTGGCGTGCATGAAAGCCAGCGACGCGCCGGCAAGCAATGCCCATACAAGCCGGCGGGACTTGAAGTACCGCCAGCCGGAGATGAGCAGACAGAACGTGAAGAAGACCAGGAGCATTTCCTGTATATAGTAGCGGCTGTAGAAGACCATTGCATGGGAAACGGCGGCCAGCATCGCCGCTGCAAGCGCCGCTGTCCGACCGAGTCCGTCTGCGACGCCAACCACCAGCAGCACAACCAGAACCCCGAAAACCACCGGCACAACGCGGACTGTGCGTTCGTCAATCTGCTGATAGTTGTGGCGCTTGCTAAGCCAGGCGGGAATCAAAGTGAAGTAATTAAGCGTTGGGCCATGGTATTCGTAGGGATCATAGATGTACTGGCCATCCTCAAGCAGCTCAGCGAACTTGGCGGCATGCACGGCTTCGTCTGTATGCATGGGGCGCTGCGCCAGCTTTGGCAGGCGTATGGCCGCGGCGGCAGCGGTCACGACGACAATCAAGGCAAAAAACGCCAGGCTACGTAACGATCCACGCACAGGCTCAGCCCTTAAAAAGTATCGAACACACAGGAGACACATCCGCGCCTGCGTTATAAGACGGCATACAGCATCACACCCCCACCGGCTTGCCGGCGGGGGTGTGCCAAACATTCAAAATGTCTTGAGTCAGCTCCGTCGTACTATTTCGCGGGCCTGCCCCAGACTTCTACCTCGATATAGTTGTTCAGGTCGTTGGCGTTGCTGCCGTTGCTGTACAGGCGGACATAACGTCCCTTCACGCCTTTGCCGTCGATCAGCTTGCCTTCTGAGGTCTCGATGTAGTGCATGTCCTTGCCGATGCCCAGGCCGGCGGAATTGTCAATATCATTATTGAACAGTGTATGAACGTTGGTGATGAAATCAGCGTCATCGGCGGTCTGCACGATTACGTCGAAGTACACCCTCGCCTGCTTGTGGTAATGCCACACCAGCACGGCGTAGATTTCTGCCTGCTCTTCCAGGTCAATGGTAATATGCTGCAGGAACGGTCCAAGTTCGACATAGCTGCCGTCGGCGGCTTCTTTGTCACCGTCGGTGATCATGTCGATCTCGCCAATGATGGGCATGTCATCCGTACTGGTAACGGTCTTACCGGCGGCCAGATTCACACATCCTTCAGGGGCATAGAACGGCGGACGCGGCTTGCCGAGGGGCTTCTGCAGATTGGGCACGCTGATGTTAGTGGGCGTGCCGACAAACATTGGCTTGGGCAGTTGAAGCGGCAGGGGCGCCATTCCGGGCCCCGGCGCGCCGAGCTTGTCATCTGATGCGGCCGTAGCGGGTGAAGGCTCAGCCTGTTCATCTGTTATCTCTTCCGGATCTTCAGATGCGGCGTCAGCCGGCTCGGACTCTGGTTCTTGGGCCGGCTCCGCAGCCACGGGCTCCGCAGGCTTAACCACCGCCGGCTCGGCTGCGGGTTCCGGCTCCGGGGTGCTCTTCTTGCAGGAACTTGCACCAACGATAATAACCCCCGCCAGCACCACAAACAGAGATAATTTCCAACCTGTACTTGCCTTTAACATTCTGTTTCCATCTCCTAATCGGGATTTTAAGAACCGGCCACAAACGGTGTGCACCGACTTTCATAATACACTGTAAGATGAATCGAGTTCAGAAACAAGGCTGTATTTTAAGGCCGCAAGGCAGTTCTGTCAACATCAAGCCCCTCGCAAAAGACAGAATATGGCGAGCAATCCGTAATACAAAACCGCATAGACGGGCAAAAAGCCCATGCGAGCCGATACACGCACTGCGGATTACGCATCGATGCCTCCAAGCTGCAAATGCCTACAGTTCCTTCAATTAACGATAGCCAACTCAAAAAAATGGCCGGCTTCTTCTGATTTCCATACACTTTCAGATCACCGAACGAGGCGAACAAGCCGTCTGATGGGCTGAAAACGCAATTCTAACGGCGGCAAAATCTAATGCCGCTTCTTGATGAGGTCGATTACAATGGGTACACTATGGCTCAATAATAGCGATGGAATCAGTAGACAATGTTGAAGGCATGCAGACAATGAAAGGCATTATTCTTGCCGGCGGCAGCGGCACACGTTTGTACCCGATCACCCAGGCGGTCAGCAAACAACTCCTGCCGCTCTACGACAAGCCGATGGTCTACTACCCGTTGACGACTCTTATGCTCGCCGGGATCCGCGAGGTTCTTGTCATCTCCACACCCGAGGATCTGCCCGTGTACCGTCGTCTTCTCGGTGACGGTGGGCAGTGGGGCATAGCGTTGGAATACGCCGAACAGCCCCGCCCCGAAGGGCTCGCCCAGGCATTCATAATCGGTGAACACTTCGTCGCCGGCGGCCCGGCATGTCTTATCCTCGGAGACAATGTGTTCTACGGTCACGGGCTTGCCGATTCGCTGAAGTGCGGGTCGGTAACCACCGCCGGCGCCACGATCTACGGCTATTACGTCAAGGACCCGCAGCGATACGGCGTCATCGAATTCGACGGTGCGGGCAAGGTGCTGTCGATCGAAGAGAAGCCCCGTCAGCCAAAGTCCAACTACGCCGCCGTAGGACTTTATTTCTATGACAAACAGATTACCGAAATCGCAAAAAGCATCAAGCCATCGGCGCGCGGCGAACTCGAGATAACGGCCGTGAACAACGCTTACCTCCAACAGAGGCAATTGCACGTGGAGATCATGGGCCGTGGAACTGCATGGCTGGACACGGGCACGCCCGACTCGATGCTGCAAGCCGCCAACTTCGTGCAGACCGTCCAGCAGCGGCAGGGGCTCATGATCGCCTGTCCCGAAGAGATCGCTTACCGCCTCGGTTTCATCGATGCCGAACAGGTTCTGCGGCTGGCCGATCCGCTGAAAAAGAACCATTACGGCGAATACCTCATAGAACTGGTCAAGGGCAGGAGCCGTCAGTGAACGTCATCGCAACCGAACTGCCGGGTGTTGTCGTGTTTGAACCGCTGGCCTTTGGTGATCCGCGCGGCTGGTTTCTGGAAACATGGAGCCGCAAGCGTTACGAACAGGCGGGAATCCGCCAGCACTTCGTGCAGGACAACGTCAGCTTTTCGCGGCAGGGCATATTGCGCGGGCTGCACTACCAGTATCCACAGCCCCAGGGCAAGCTGGTACAAGTACTGCTGGGAGAAGTCTTCGACGTCGCAGTCGACATAAGAACTGGTTCGCCGACGTGCGGCAAGTGGATCGGCCTTTCACTGTCGGCAGCGAACCATCGCCAGATGTATATCCCCCCCGGTTTCGCCCACGGATTCTGCGTCACCAGCGAGACAGCGATCTTCTCCTACAAGTGCACCGATTATTACGACCCGGCCACCGAAGGCGGTATCCTTTTCAACGATCCGGATATCGGGATCAAATGGCCTGTTTCAGACCCAGTGCTGAGCGAGAAGGACTCCCAATCCGCCGTGCTCAGGGCGATACCTCGCGACCGCTTGCCCGTGTATGAAAAGGAAGACCGATGAGCTATCACGAGCGCATGGCCATTCTCGGCGGCCGCGGCATGTTGGGCACGGATATTCAGCATACGGCCACGCGGTACGGCTTCACGGTCGGCGTGTTCGATTTGCCGGAGTTCGACATCACCAGCGAACAGCATCTGCGTCAGGCAGTTGCCGACTACGACCTCATCGTCAATTGCGCC
>JAWLHD010000299.1:0-5696 GCA_041690555.1 Anaerohalosphaeraceae bacterium | reverse complement strand
GGAGAGTGAAGGGTTCTGTGCGGTGCGGGGGGAATCGGCGGTGAAGGGTATTGCGATCGAGGCGGTGCTGGACGGCGTGGCGAGTGCTGCGGGCTGCGATTCGTTGGCGGATATGGAACAAGTGATGTGTGCGTAGCGGGTTTTGGCTTGGTTGAGAGGAACAGACAATCCGGTCCGCTTGTGAGTGTGCTGATGTCGACGTACAACCGGCCTCGGTACGTTCGACAGGCGCTGGAGAGCGTTCTGCGTCAGACGCACGGCAACGTTGAGGCGATTGTCGTGCGGGACGGCGGTCAGCCGGTGGGAGACCTCGATCGGGAGTACGGCGACCGGCGGCTTACGTTTATTAACAGGGACGAGAATCGGGGGCTGCCTTATTCGTTCAACGAGGCGCTGGATGCTGCGCGTGGTGAGTATATCTGCTATCTGGGGGACGACGACGTGCTGTATCCTCACCACGTGTCGACGCTGTTGGGGGCGCTCGATGGGCAGGACGAGTATGGGGCGGCGTATTCCGATTTGTACAAGGCGCACCATCGGGTGATGCCGGACGGCGGGCGGCTGGTCTTGGCGAAGAACGTGGAGATCAGCCGGGATTTCGACCGGATGGCGTTATTACAGTTCAATCATGTTCTGCACGTGAGTCTGATGCATCGGCGGGATCTGCTTGAGAAGGTTGGGCCCTGCAATGAGAATCTCAACGTGCTGATCGACTGGGACTTGACGCGGCGGCTGTCGTTTTTCACGGACTTCAAGCACGTCAATAGGATCACGGGTGAATTCTATGCTCCGATTGGGGACTGCGACCGGATATCGGTTAAGAAGCGGAAGGACGAGCACCGCTACATTTACAACGTATTGACGATACGGAGCACTCGGCCGGCGAAACCGTGGCCGAAGGTCGGGGACGTTTCGATTGTTGTGCTTTCGGACGGGGGGCTTTGGGAGGTCGAGCAGTCGCTTCGGGAGATATGGGCGCATACGTTTTATCCGTACCAGATTTATTTGCCGCTGACCGAGGGTGAACTGCGTGGGCTGGATACGGGGGTTCCGAACGTTGTGCGGATTTGCGTGAGTGAGGGCAGCAGCGCGGAGGAGCGATTCGACGCGGCGCTGGCGCGCTGCGAGGGCGACTTCGTGGCGGCTGTTCCGAGCAGCTATCGCATCGGGGGGGATGAGGTGGCGTGGATCGAGAAGTCGCTGAACCCGCTGATAGACGGCGGACGGGGGGCGTTCGAGTTGGTCAATGCTCGGGCCGGGTGCTGGGGGGCGGCGGCTCGGCGGGAGGACTTCGCGGGGGCGCGTCGTGCGTTCGGGCGGCTGTCGCTGCGGGAGTCGCTGGCGGCGGCGGGTATGACGGTTCGCGCGCCGATTCAGGAGGAATGGCCTTTTCAGTTCGAGAACCTTGTGACGGCGGGGCGGGAGTTAGAGAAACAGGGGGACTGGGGGACGGCGGTGAAGGTTTACGAGCATACGGCGGGCATGTACGGCAACGAATTGTGGATGCGTGTGCGGAGCGCCAATGCGCTTTATTACTCGGGGAGGTACGACGAGGCGCTTTGGCTGATCGACGGTGTGAATCGGGAGCGGCCGACGGCGGCAAGTCTGCTGATCGCGGCGCGTTCGCACGGGAAGAAGGAAGACCATCGGGCGGCGATCGGTCGGTACAGGGAGTGCCTTGCGATCATCGACGGCGACGGTTTTTTGTGGGATGGATACACGGTGCAGGAATATCGAGCGGCGCATGACGAAGAGAAGATGCGTTCTTCGGAGTCGTTGGAAAGGAGCCGCTCTTGCGAAGAGGAGAACATGGACAGGATCAAGGGAACGACGATTCCGGACAACGGTTGGACTCAGCATTATGACGTTCTGAAGGAGTTGGGCGATTGTCATGCGATGGTCGGTGAATATGCGGAGGCTCAGGAGTGTTACGACCGTGCGGCGGTACTGGCTCCGGACGAGGCGGGGCCTTACGTTGGCTGCGGTGTGGTTGAGCTTCAGAAGGGGAATCTTTCGGATGCTGAGGCGGCGTTTCGCGTGGCGTGCCGGCTGGATCCTGGCTGCAGCAAGTCGTGGTGCGGGCTTGCGATGATCCGTCAGCAGCAGGACGAGGCGCAGGAGGCTTTTGACTTGTACCTGAAGAGCCTGGAGCTGGACAAGAACAACCTGACGGCACTGTTGGGGTTGTTTCAGTTGTCGTGCCAGACGGGCACATTCGGGCGGGTGATCGAATGTTTGCAGGTTTACCTGGAGATGCATCCTGGTGATGTTTCGGTGATGTTCTGTCTGGCGACTCTGCACATGAAGGACGGCGAATACGGCAAGGCGGGCCGGCTGCTGAAGGATATTCTGATTCTTGATGCGCAGAATTCGGACGCGGCGGACCTGCTGGAAGAAGTGGAACACACGTTGGCACAAGTGACAACACAGGAGACACATGTATGACCACGATCGACACGGCATCGAGGCGCGAGGACGCGCAGCGGGTAGCGGATTATCTTGAGAATATTCTGATGCGTCATCTGGAGCGGCTTCGCAATTATGACATGGACGGTGCGATGTCTCTTGCGGAGGAGTCGCACGAGGTTGCTCTTGCGATGGGCGAGGCGAGGATCTTCGACGATCCGTTCTTCGCGGAGCAGCGGGAGCGTATCCGGCAGCTTTACAGCGAGATCAGCCTTGTGATTGCTTCGGAGCGGCAGGAGGTGTCGGAGAAGCTGAAGGCGATTCGGAGGGGTCTCAAGACGTTGGGCGTTTATGTGAACGGATGAGGAAGGCGGGGGGTGCGCTTTGCCGAAGGGAGTCGGAATGCAGACGATTGACAAGACTGTTGCCGAGGAATTCGCGTGCGAAGGGCGGTCGCTGCCCGTCGCGAAGGCGGGCGAAGACAGGACGCCGGAGTGGAACCCGAGCAAGCGGTGGAACCCTTTTAACAGCTATAAGCTGCTGGCTCACGTTGAGACGTGGCGGAAGATCAAGCGGGGCAAGGCGTTGCCGGCTCCGATCCTCGTTACGGTCGACCCGACGAACCGGTGCAATCTTAACTGCGTCTGGTGCAATGCCGGTTACGTTCGGAGCGTTCGTTCGGGTTCTATTTCGGGCGCTGCTCTGGGGCGGATCGCGGATTTTCTGCCGCGCTGGTCGGAGGGGAATCCTTACGGTTTTCCGGGTGTTGGGGCGGTGTGCGTGGCTGGTGGCGGAGAGCCGCTTTTGAACGAGGCGACGGGTGCGTTCATCGACCGGGTGGTGGCCAACGGCGTTGAGGTGGGGGTGGTAACGAACGGTCTTCTGATCGACCGCTGTGTTGATGCTTTGTCTCATGCGACGTGGGTGGGGGTGTCGGTGGACGCGGGCACAAAGGAGACGTTTGCGAAGCTGAAGGGGGCGACGAGCACGACGGGGTTCGAGCGTGTGATAGAGAACATGGCGATATTGTCGGATTATGCACGGAGCCATTACAACAAGCTGGGTTGGTCTCATCCGGCATACGGGGTGAGCTACAAGTATCTTCTTTACAAGGACAACATCGGGGAGATTTACGAGGCGGCTCGGCTGGCGAAGGAGATCGGCTGCAAGAACATTCATTTTCGGCCGGCGGGTACGACCTGGGACAAGATCGGTTCCGACGAGGAGATCGGCTTCAGTGCGGAGGAGGTTCGTCTGTTCCGGGATCAGATCGGTCGGGCGATGGAGCTGGACGACGAGACGTTCGGGGTTTACGGGGTCACGCACAAGTTCAACAACCAGTTCGAGCGGGCGAATTATTTTGCGCGGTGTCATGCGGTGTTTATGACGGCGGTGATCGAGCCGCCGGCGGGCGATGATGCACCGGCGGACGGTTTCGTGGTGGGGTTGTGCTGCGACCGGAGGGGGGACGCGAAGCTGGAGCTTGTGCGAAATGTGACGGATACGGCGGAGGTGCAGCAGCTTTGGGGCAGCGATGCTCACTGGCGGATACACGACCGGATCGACCCGGCGCGCGATTGTCCGCGATGCACGTATGGGCCTCATAATGAGATTTACGAGCAGGTTATACTGAACGACAGCATGACGCATAAGTTCATTTGACGTGATTGGAACGTGATGATGAATCTTTCTGTTTTTGGTCTTGGGAAACTGGGTTTGTGTTCGGCGGCGTGTTTTGCGTCGCGCGGTCACAACGTGATCGGCGTTGATACGGACATGGAAGTGGTGCGGCGGCTGCGGGCGGGGGAGTGTCCGGTCGACGAGACGGGACTCGAAGGGCTGCTTGAGTCGTGTGGGGACAATCTGCACGTTACGGAGGACGCGGCGGAAGCGGTGTCGGAATCGGACGTTATTCTGATAATCGTGCCGACTCCGAGCGGGGCCGACGGGCGTTTTTGCAACGGGTACGTGGAGTCGGTGCTTCGGACGGTTGGGCCGCTGCTTGCGCGGAAGGAGTCGTTCTGCGTGGTGGACGTTGTCTCGACGGTGATGCCGGGGTCGTGCAGGGGCGAGTTTTTGCCGCTCCTTGAGGGGTTGAGCGGCGGTCAGTGCGGCAGGGATTTCGGGCTGGTTTATAATCCGGAGTTCATTGCGATCGGGTCGGTGATTCGTGATTTTCTGAACCCGGACATGGTGCTGATCGGTGCGTCGGACGAGCGCAGCGCGGGGATTGTGCGGGGGCTGTACGAATCGACGTGTTTGAGCGGGCCGCACATTGCGTGCATGTCGCTGGTGAACGCGGAGATCGCGAAGCTGAGTTTGAACTGCTACGTTACGATGAAGATCAGTTTCGCCAACGAGCTGGCGTCGATATGCGAGCGGACGGCTGGGGCAGACATCGACGTGATCACGGGGGCGATCGGGAGGGACAGCCGCGTGGGGTTGAAGTATCTGAAGGGGGGGCTTGGATTCGGCGGGCCGTGCTTTCCTCGGGACAATATTGCATTTCAGGCTTTTGCGCTTGAGGCGGGCGTTGAGTCGCGGCTGAGTCCGCGTGTGGTTGCGGTCAATGGGGAGGTGGTGAAGAGGGTGTTTGGCGCGATTGAGGAGCGGACGGGAGGGGGCGGGCGCGTGGCGGTTCTGGGGCTTTCTTACAAGCCGGGTACGCACATCGTGGAGGAGTCTCAATCGACGGTGCTGGCACAGAGACTGGCGGAGGCGGGATACGCGGTAGCGGTTCACGATCCGAAGGCGATTGACGCGGCGCGGGAGGTTTTGGGTGAGGTTGTCGAGTATGCGGCGGACGCGTATTCGGCGGCGGCGGGCGCCGAGGCGGTGGTCTTGATGACGGACTGGGAGGAGTACCGGCGGCTTGACTGGGGGCGGATTGAGCGTTCGATGTGCGGGGGCGGGGTTGTGGTTGACAGTTGGCGGGCTCTGCGGGATGTTTGTTTTGAACGGGCTGAGTATGCGGCTGTCGGTCTGGGTCATTTGGAAGAAGCGTGCGACAAGACGGAGGTGCGCGCCGCGGCGGGCGTGCGTGAGTTTTGAACGGAGTCGATATGGAAGACGCGAGGAACGATAAGATACTTGTGACCGGCGGCGCTGGCTACATCGGTTCCCGCGGTAATGAACTCAGAGGGTGGAATTTCTCTGCGTAGAAGCGGGCGTCTTCTCGCGCGCGCGTCAAATCAGTATCTCCGTCACTATTTGAAGCAGGAATGGGGTGTCGGCAAGGGCGTCGCCGGAGAAGAGCAGACCTGGCTGTTTAATGAGATCAATAAACGCGG
>JAWLHD010000298.1:0-5704 GCA_041690555.1 Anaerohalosphaeraceae bacterium | reverse complement strand
TTTCCAATTCCCCCCTGCGATAAATCAAATGCATGATCAAGCCGATCACAACACTGAACACAATCGCCCCAACTGCCCGCGCAACCCCCATCTCAAAACCCAGTATCCGAGCCGTAAGAATTATCGCCAGAACATTAATCGCAGGACCCGAATACAAAAACGCCGTCGCAGGACCCAGGCCCGCCCCCATCCGGTAAATCCCCGCAAAAAGCGGCAGAACCGTACACGAACAAACCGCCAGAACCGTACCCGACACACTCGCCACACCGTAAGCAAGAACCTTGTTCGCGCCAGCACCAAGGTACTTCATCACCGAAGCCTGACTCACAAATACGCTGATCGCTCCGGCAATAAAAAACGCCGGCACAAGACAAAGCAGCACGTGCTCACGCGCGTACCACCGAACCAGCGCCAGCGACTCGATAACCGCGTCGGCAAACCGCGACTTGTCAATCGGCAGAAAATACGCCCCTAAAAATACCGCCGCTATAATAAGAAACTTCTTCCATTCGCTCTTCATTGACATCCGATCAGGCCCCGCTGCTAAATTGAACTCAGCAGCTTGTTGTCTTCCTCAACCTGCTGCCTCAAAACCCCGGTGATGCATTCGAAAAAACCCAGTATGCAGGGAGCCCTCAAACGGTAGATCACCTTCAGCCCCTCCTTGCGGCTCTCTAACACACCCGCCGCCACCATCAGTGAAAGGTGCTTCGATATATTTGATCGTTCAGACTCCACATGCACCGCTATGTCGCAGACGCACTGTTCACCCTCCCGAAGAAAATCCAGAATCGCCAGACGCAGCGGATGTGCAATCGCCCGAGCTACCTGAGCTTGTTTGTCGAATAACCTTTGTTTATTTGCGTCAATCATTGCCTGCCCATAATTTAATATGTGATCATATATTCACATAGTCGCACAGTTGTTCATCCGAGTCAATGCAATATCACGATTTTTGCAGGAATTCTATCGGAGCGGACCCTGCGTCCGGATCGGACCCCCAGATCGGAGGTGCCCCTGCGACCAGATCGCCAAGGCCCCGCCGACCAGCAAAATCACCCCAAAACCCAACTGCCAGCGACTCAGCACTTCACCATAAACAACATGGGAAATCGCCAATACCGCAAACGGCGTCGTCAAGAGCACCAGCGAAGGAATCGTCGCCCCTACCCGCCGCATCGCCGCATAGTAAAGTACATGGCTCAACGCGATGCTCGAAATGCCGCTGATAACCACCGACGCCCAAGGCCACGCCGGCATCACAAACGACTCGCTCACATCCCCAAAAAGCAAAACCAGCACCCCCAACCCCGTAACCGTATAAATGCTGATCACCCCAAACCCGATCCTGCTGTCGATATTCCGAAACGACATCCTCGCAAATACGACATAGAATCCCCAGAAAAATGCCGCCGCAAGCGCCAAAGCCATCCCCGTCATGCTCCGCTGGCTGCCGAAATCCTCTCGGCCCATCAGTACCCCCGCCACTCCCACCGCCGACAGCGCCAGACCCGCCCAGAATCGAACGCTGCGCACCAGCCTCCGCTCATCGGCAAAGAAGACCAGCGAAAAACCGGCGATCCAGATGATAGACGATTTCACGATCAGCTCCATCATAGCCGGATCCAGGTAATAAAACGCACCCGCCCAGAAGCTCTGAAGAATCACATTGGCCACCGCCGGAATCAACGCCACCTTCCACACTCGCCCGTCAAGACGCCCGGTACGCATAGACCACAGCAAAAACGGCAGCCAGAACAAACACGCCGCCACGTAACGCAGCAGGTTCTGAGTCCACAGATCCACGTACCCTGTCAGGTACTTGATGAAGATCGGACCCACCGAAAAGCACAACAACGCAGCCAGTATCGCCGCCGTCGCCTCGGACGTGTCGCGCGAAGGTTTACGCATGGACAGTCTCTATTCTCACAACAAGCTCACAGAACAAGGCTCTTCTCAAAGTGTTTGGCGCTGGCGAAGCGGTACTCGCCATCGGCCCTCAAAACCACGTTCTGCCTGTCGATCTCTAATTCCATCTCCAAATCCGGCATGCGGTTCCGCACGACGTTGGCCAGCAAAAAAGCCTTCTCCACGCCGTCGCCCGTATTGAAGTTCGCCACCTCGTCCGGCTGAGCCAGCCGGTTGCCGTCATAAATCGATTCCCCGTCAATCTGCAAGAGCTGCTCATAAACCTCCCCCACCGATTGACCCTTCGCCGCCTCGATCGACACCGGACTGCGCTCCAGTGCCGCCCTGACAAAAGGCTCCCAGTCGCAAGTATCCATATCCCGAAACGCATAAAACGCCAGGTCCGCCGTAGCGTTCTGCTCCCGTATCTGCCCAAGAGCTTCGATAATCTCATGACGGCTCTGCTCCACCGAAAGCTTGATCGCAGGCGTCTCAACGAACCGCCTCTCACCTGCTGGCAGCCGCGGCTCCATATGATGAAAACTGTAAAGGTCCTCCACGAACGCCTCCCCCTCCGGCATGAACGCCTTGACATACGTTGCAATCCGATCGCGATCCTCCCGCTTCACCAAATCTAGATTCTCGTACCTGATGAACCCCATCAACTCCTCGCAGCAAAGCCGGTTCGGCGCCTTGTGCAGCGAGTAATCCTCGCTCAGCACCTCATCCAGAAGCTTGTCGAACGTGTGATCGCCGATCCTGTAGTTGCTGCCATGCTCATAATGAAACAACACCTCCGCCCAGATAAACATGCTCTCACCACGACGCTGCTGACAGAATTGAAAATACTTGCGGTACTGTGAATGCGCCCGCAAAAAGTTCGCCAATGTCAGCGTCGTAAGCTCCGTCGTCAGATAACGGTTCAGCCGATCCCTGAAAACTCCGTACACCCCCGGATCGATCGTCGCGTCTCCGTACATGCAGTGAATGTAACCCGTAGGATGAGCCACCACCGTAACCTGCTCGTTGCGAAGCGCCCGCTGAGCCTTGTCCGAAAGCGCCGTGCCGTTGAACCACATCGACTTGGTCAGTATCCGCCGATTATTCGTCAGCACCCCGTCCGCCAGATCGATGAAATTCTGCGAATGAAGCGGCGTCAAAACCTGGTACATGTCCTCCAACGGAATCCCGCACACGATAAACGCCGCCGCCGCATAAAGCGTCGAAAGCGAAACGCACTCACCCGCACCAGTCCGGTACCCCTCCTTGCGATGAAATGCCGTCATCGCCTCCACCGTCTCCGTCTTCCAATACGGAATCACATCACCCTCGTACCTGTCCAGACCAAAGTGCTTGCGGATATCAACGTCAAAATAATACTTGTCCCCGTGATACCCGAACAAAGCGTTGCTCCGAGCAATCTCCTCCGGCGATATGAACCGCGAAAAACGCGCAAGTTCCCGATCCTGACGCGTCAAACCCCACGTGTTAAGGTCCAGGTTAAACTCGTACTCGTCCATGATGTACTGCTTCAAACGCATCAGCTTCTTGTAAGGATCCTTCTTCTCGAGCCGACGAAAACAGTCCTCCTGCCGCCACTTCCAGATGATCGGACTCATTATGTTGGCCAGCAAAAGACTGTACAACAACTCCGGAAATACAAACACCTCCATGTCCGAAAGCGTCACCGCCGACGAATACTTCTCAAGCTTATCCGCGTCCATACCACACCTGCACCACATGATCGAATGAAAAACCCACCCCACTCTTATCGCCGCCTTCGCCCGCCGCGTCAATCACTTTTGCAGCGCCTCCGGCAACGTCTCGACGAACCGCCGAATCTGATCGCGCACCGTCCGATAGCAGTCCAGCGCCTCCTCTTCGGTCCCCGCGCTCAACGCCAGGTTCGGCGGATCGTCGAAGCCCGCGTGAACAACCTTAGCTTTGCCCGGAAAAATCGGGCAATTCTCGTTGGCGTGCCCGCATACCGTAACCACGAAGTCGAAGTCAACGTTCGCCACCTCGTCGACGCGCTTGGACCAGTGATGCGAAATGTCCACCCCCGCCTCCGCCATCACCCGCACAGCAAGCGGGTTGAGCCCATGCGTCTCGACCCCGGCCGAATACGCGTCGACCAGGTTGCTCTGCAAGTGCCGCGCCCACCCCTCCGCCATCTGGCTTCGACACGAATTACCCGTGCACAAAAACAGTACCCTGACCCTCTCATCCGGTTTCAAAACACCGCTCCGAAGTCTTTCCTGAATACCGCGCTCCGGCTGCACCGGCGCCTCTTCGACATGACGATCATGCCGCAAACGACTCATTATCCCGCTGCTGAAGTCCATTTTCAAGGCCTTTCCTGCCTGCAAAATACCCAACTTTTACTTGCCGCCGGCCGAATACCGTGTTATACATTCTACAGACCCCTTTAAAGGAGACCATGCCATGATGACAACCGACACCACGCCTCAGCCGGCATGCACAACTATCTGCGCCGTGTCTTTTCATACGGCCGTGCCGCTGCTGTGGTTTGCTTGCCTCGTATTCGCCGTCCCCAGTTTCGCCGCTTTCCTGGGTGACATCTGGAATGGCTCAATGCGCCTCCCGCTGCCGACTATATTGGTATTGAACATCTCCGCCTTCATTGCAGGATCCTGGTATATTTATTTCTTCCTCCTGGTGCCGCTTATTGCGATGGACGCCGCAATCTATTCACGACTCATCGTCTCCCGCGGCCGGCCCTCTGCCCGCACCTGGTCCATATTCATCCTCGCCGCCCAAGCCGTAATCACTCTGCTGCTGGCCATTGCCATATGTCTGCCCCTCACCCGCATCACATGAGCTCCCGGATCACCGTTTGCCGCATAGTCGACAGTCGCCCTTGCCCTCCGAGAATGGCTTAGTCTGGCCTCGCAGAGCGCCGAATTGCAAAGGGACTTGAAACCGGCAGTTGCACTGGCTATTTTGAAGTTCTTGGGAATCGCCGGCTTATATGGCCTTTGGAGAGCGTCTTCGTATGCCTGAAATATGCAGATTTTATGGCATCGTAATAGCTGTTTTCTACAGTGAGCATAATCCACCGCATTTCCATGCCAGATACGGTGGACAGAAGGCGAGCGTAAGAATTGGCGACCTTGCTCTCTTGGAGGGATTTCTACCGAGGAACTGATGCACGCGTGGCAACAAGCCAGAGAAAATCAGAAGCCGGATAGTATCGAACCTCTACCCTGACGGGGGCATTAAGATGTACTATGATTTGCAGGAAATAGAAATAATGGACGGCTGCAAGCCCTTCGTTCGCTTCGAAGACGGCAAGCAAGGTGTGGTAGACCTGACTGCCATCGTCAACCAGGGAGGGGTCTTTGAACCATTGAAGGACAGAACGCTTTTCAAGCAGGCCTCTATTAATACTGATTGGGCCGTGCTGTGCTGGCCCGGTGACATCGACATTTCACCGGAAACCCTGTATGCGTTAACTGATGACAAGAAGCAACGTCTTAACAAAACGGTATCAGATACAAAGCTGAAATAGAGTGCGACTCGGCTGTAAGACGATCGTCCGTTGCCGGAAGTCTAAACTTCGCCAGACCATCCCTTATTCTGTCTGAGTCTTTTCCCAAATCTGAATGCCGCTCTGCCCGGCACAGTCGCCGGCCGCTGAGCAATACCGCCGGCGCTTAGCGAAACTTCAAGTTCATTTCAATCTGCCTTTTGGGATGACAGATCTCTCGCGGCGCTTGCGCCGGCCAAAGCCCCCGTCGACCACGCGATCTGCAAATTGTCCCCCCCGCACGGC
>JAWLHD010000297.1:0-5718 GCA_041690555.1 Anaerohalosphaeraceae bacterium | reverse complement strand
CGGGAACGTGCAGGGTGGCGGGGCAGACGTTTGTGGCGACGGCTTCAAATGTCGTTCAGGCGTTTGCCAACTGCGGCGGATGGGGCGGCGGCGTGCAGGAGTTTGTGTTTTCGATTCACGAGAATGGGCCGGGCGGACGCCAGGTGGGGCCAGCGTGCCAGGTCAAAATGGTCTGCAACTGGGGGTCCGACGTGGTGTGGTTCAGCGACGCAATCAAGCTGGAGACAGGCAGACGGTACTATATGCAGTATCGGCGTGCAGACGGCGAGCCGTTTTATTCGTACTTATCTAAAGATACGTATCCGGATGGGCGGGCATTTCGCGACGGCGTGATGCTGGAGGAGCGTTTTGATCAATTGTGCAATGTTTACGGCGAGGACGAGGTCGACAGTGTAGTCTATCCATACGATGTTCGGACGGTGCAGGTTACGGCTGATTCAGCGGTGATTGCGTGGGGGACAGGAAATGCCGGGGACAGTCTGGTACATTTTGGAAAGACGAGTCATCTGACGGAGGAGGCGGGATCGCGGGCGGCGCGCACGATCGATCATCGGGTCGCGCTGTCGAATCTTTCGCCGGGGACGGTTTATCTGTATCGAGTGTCGTCTGATACGTACAGGCAGTCAGCTCGCAGAGGGTATTCACGCGTTTACCGTTTTATGACACTGCCTGGCGGTGATGACTTGCCTTGTTATGCGGCCGCGCCGGCGTCGTCGATGGCGGAGAAGGACGGCGATTCAGCGGCGATGGTGAATCCGGGTTTTGAGCAGGGCACAACCGGCTGGAAGCGGATTGCACGGTCTGGGCGCGATCGGGAAGGTGAGACATTCGTCGCCAGGGCCGAGCCTTTCGGGAAGGCGGGCGCCGGGGTGGACGGATACGTACCGCACAGCGGCGAGGGCTTCTACGGGTTTTCGTATTACGGTCTGGAGGACAAGACGTGGAAGGAGCCGCGCGAGGATTGGAAAAGGGAGATGATCACGCAAAGGGTTGCGGTGGAGCAGGGACGTCGGTATCGCCTGACGGCATGGCTTCTGACGGGCGATCGCGGCAGCGGATGGGGCAGGGACAGTCGAGTTCGCCTGGCTGTTGATGAGGCGGACGAAGGCCTGCTTGGGGACTTTGACACGGCAGACCAGGCTAACGTGACGTAGTGGTTCGCCACACAGCACGAGTGGCTGCCGGTGCAGTTGGAGTTCACTGCGCGAAGCAGAGAGGTTGTGGTTGGGGCGGAGTTTTTGCAATGGTGGGCGCTTGAGGCATGCCATCTGTACGTGGATGAGTTTTCCATTCGGGCGGCGGATTGAGCGGCGATTTTACTGGCGGGACGCCTGCGCAGCTTTGCCGCGGCATCAGCGGTAGAGGAGGTATCGCTGCCGCGTCCTGTTGAAGGGTTCGAGTTGTTTTGGCCATCCGGCGGCGAGTTGGTCGATTGGTGTGCCGCGGGTGATTGCCTGTCGCACGGCGGGGGTTCCGCAAAGGCGGTCGAAGTGTGATTGCCGCCACTGGAACTGGTCGGGGTACATTCGGTAAAGGGTATCGACGATTTCCACGCCCAGGCGGAACGGCTGCATTGCGGAGCGGTCGGTTATTTCGATTGAGGCGCCTTTGCAGAGCTGGTTTGCGTGCTTGGATGAGGTTGGGGTGAACGCGGCGGGGACGAACTGGACGCCGGGATGTCGAAGGGCGTTGAGTTTTTCGACGAGTTGACCTTCTTCTATCCAGGGTGCGCCGAACTGAAGGAATGGTTTGTCGGTTCCTCTTGCTTCGCTGAGGTTGGTTCCTTCCAGGAGGCACAGGCCGGGATATACGGCGGCGGTATCGAGATCGGGCATGTTGGGCGAAGGCTTGTAGAACTCAAGTTCGGTTTGATCAAACCACATGCCTCGCCGCCAGTTGGCAATCGGCACGACGAGCAATCGGGCTTTTGCCTTGTCCTTCAGCCAGTTTTCGCCGTTGAACATTCGTGCAAGTTCTCCGACGGTCATTCCGTGGCGGACGGGGATGGGGTAGAGTCCGACAAAAGAGGCTTGTTCTGTTTCAAGGAGGGGGCCCTCGACGGCGATGCCGCCGATTGGATTGGGGCGATCCAGGACGACGAAGAGCTTGTCATTTTCGGCTGCCGCCTCCATAGCAAGCGCCATTGTCCAGATGTAGGTATAGAAGCGAGCGCCTACATCCTGGATGTCGAAAACCAGAATATCAACATCGGCTAACATTTCGGGAGTGGGCTTTGAGGTCTTTCCGTAGAGGCTGTAGACGGGGATTCCGAACCGCTCATCTTTGTTGTCGGCGATTTTTTCGCCAGCGGCGGCCAGTCCGTAGATGCCGTGTTCGGGTCCGAAGAGGGTGGTAACCTTAACGCCTGGCAGGGCGCGGAACACCTCGACTATATGCCGCCCGGCGGAGTCCCGGGCCGTGTGATTGCATACTATTCCCACTCGTTTACCGGCAAAAACGGACGTGTAAGGGCGGAGTTTGTCGATGCCGGTGTTTACCGCGGCAAGGCAGCTTGAGGTAAGCATCCACGTGAGCATGAGAAGGACATGGGTTTTCTTGATCATTTGCGCAATCCTATACGAAATAATCTTTTATTTGTGGATGATTATACCCGACGGCGTGCGTCTTTGGAAGAGGTTGTCCGCTGCTGCGGCAGTTTTTTGGGTGGAGGCGGTGGAAAATCGGGCGGCCTGGGGCTATAATCAAGGGTTTGGAAATGTGGAGACAGTATCTGGAGGCGCGGGTATGACGAAGATGCGAATTGCCGGAATGGCGGCTGCTGCGTTGCTGGCGAGCCTGAGCGGGTGCATGAAATCCGGGGAGCGGGCAGCCCGCGGCCGGCTGGCGGCTATTGACGAGGCAGCGCAGGAACAGGTGGAGAAGGGCAACATCCCCGGCGCGGTGATCTGTGCGGGCGCGGGCGGCAAGATCTACTATCTCAAGGCGTTTGGGCATGAGGTGATCGAGCCGTACAAGGAGCCGGCGGGTGAGGATACGATTTTCGATCTGGCGTCGGTGAGCAAGCCGGTAGCGACGGCGACGTCGGTGCTTATTCTGCGGGACCGGGGGAAGATCGGGCTGGAGGACAAGGTATCGAAATACCTGCCGGAGTTTGGGTGCAACGGCAAGGAGGACGTTCTCATCCGGCATTTGCTGGACCATACTTCGGGTCTTGCGGCCTATACGAGCGCCGATCCGCTTAAGAAGGCGTTCGGCAGTCCGTGTCCGGAGAAGGTAATTGAGAAGATATGCAGCTTGAAGGCTATGAACAAGCCTGGGGAACAGTTTCGCTATAGCTGCCTGGGGTACATTACGCTGGCGAAGATCGTTGAGGTTGTCAGCGGCGAATCGATTGATGTCTTTGCACAGAGGGCTATCTTCGGGCCGCTGGGGATGAAGGATACGATGTACAATCCGCCGGATGCGCTGAGCGGGCGGATAGCGGCTACACAGATCGTGGACGGGTCGCCGCTGCGCGGGACCGTGCACGATCCGCTGGCGAGACTGATGGGGGGCGTGTCGGGGAATGCGGGGGTGTTTTCGACGGCGGAGGATCTTGCGATCTACTGCAGGATGCTGCTTAACGGCGGGGTCTATCGAGGAAAGCGAATCCTGAGCCGGGAGGGCGTGGCGCTCCTTACGGGTGTGCAGTCGCACGGGCGGGCCTACGGCTTCGATGTGAGTTCGAGTTATGCGTGGCTGAAGGGGGATCATGCGTCGGAGCGGGCGTTCTGTCACAGCGGGTATACGGGTACTTCGATTGTTTGCGATCCGGAGAAGACGGCGTTTCTGATTATTCTGACGAACCGGGCGCACCCGCATGACAAGGGCGCCAGCAAGCCGCTGCGGACGCAGGCGGCGAATATTGCGTTTGGGGCGTTTAACGGGACGGAAAGACGAAGATCTTATTAACATGATAACAGGGGATCAGATGAACAGACGGTTGTTTATGCAGAAGAGTGCCGGGGTGGTTGGGGCATTGATGCTTCCGGCGATAGTACCGGCGTCGGCAGTTGGGCGGACGGCTCCGAGTGAGCGCGTTAACATGGGATTCATCGGCTTAGGCGGGCAGGGCAGCGGGCACCTCATGGGAGGTGCGTGGACATACGTGCCGGGGGGGTATGTGGCGCGGGACGACGTGCAGGTACAGGCGGTGTGCGACGTGCGGCGCGAGCGGCGGGAACATGCATGGAATCGATGCAACCAGATATATGCGGAGCGATTTGGCCGGGCGGGATACGACGGCGTGAAATCGTACAACGATTTTCGCGAGGTTCTTAGTCGCGGGGATATCGACGCCGTGCTGATTGCGGTTCCGTATCACTGGGCGGCGCCGATGGCGATCATGGCGATGCGGGCGGGCAAGGATGTTTACTGTGAGAAGCCGATTGCCATTACGGTGCAGGAGACGCAGGTGATGGTGGAGACGGCTCGGCGATACGGGCGGATCTATCAGGCTGGGACGCAGCAGCGATCGGAGTACGGGGGGAAGTTCCGTCAGGCCTGCGAGCTGGTCCGCAACGGGCGGATCGGACGTTTGAAGGAGGTGTATGCATACCGTGAGCCGGGCGCGTTCGTGCCGAGTGCGTGGACTTCGGATCATTCCGTGCCTGTGCCGGACGGGTTCGACTGGGATTTGTGGTTAGGGCCGCTGCCGTGGCGGCCATTCGGCGGTGAGGCGGGTCATGCGCTGCCGGGTCTGTTCGTGGGGGACGTGAACTGGAGCCCGCATCATTATGATATCGTTCAGTGGACGGTCAATCCGGACATGAGGGCGCCGGTCAAGGTGAAGTACGTGAATGGCGGCATAGATTACCATTACTCCAACGGCGTGGTGGTGCACGGCAGGGGATATCCCGGCGAACCGGTGGGGCCGGACGGCGGGGCTTGCTTCGTGGGCACTGAAGGGCGTATTGCCGTAGACCGCAGTAATATCGTATCTTATCCCGCGGGTGTGCTTCGGGCGCCTATGCTGCCCGACGACGAGCGGGTTTACTATGCAGAAAGTCATTCGGGCAACTTTCTGGAATGCGTTCGCGCCCGCAAGGCGACGATCTGCAATCCGGAAGCTGCGGCATACACGATGAACGCCATACTGATCGGCGGCGTTGCTTTGGCTCTGAAGCGCGATCTTCAGTGGGATCCGGTCAAGCTGCGTTTTGAGGGGGACGAGACGGCGAACAGGCTGCTTTCGTACACGCCTCGGGCGCCGTGGAGACTGTAGTGGTTATTCGACTGAAATGAATTTGTCATCCCTGCTTTATGAAAGGCAGCTCATGAGTAACTTACGTATGCTGATTTATGTAGGATTGGTGATGTCGGCGGCCTGCGGGCTGAGGGCGGCTGATGAACGGGCGCTGATCGGGGTTCTTGAATCGAATGCTGGCGTCGTCGAGAAGTGTTCGGCGTGTCAGCAGTTGCGGATCTTCGGGACGGCAGAGTCAGTTCCGGCGCTTGCGGCGCTGTTGGGGGACGAACGAGTTGGTCATGCGGCGCGCTATGCGCTGGAGGGCATGCCTTATGCGGAGGCGGGCAGTGCGATTCGTGAAGCGATCGGGCGGACCTCGGGTACGTTAAAGGCGGGGCTGATCGACTCGGCGGGGCGGCGTGCAGACTCGGCGGCGGCGCCGCTGCTTGTGCCGCTGTTGTCGGGCGCAGACACGGGGAGGGCTGCTGCCGCTGCTTCTGCTCTGGGCGGCATTGGCGACGATGCTGCTG
>JAWLHD010000296.1:0-5747 GCA_041690555.1 Anaerohalosphaeraceae bacterium | reverse complement strand
AAAGGTTGATGTGACGGGGGTTGTGGAGGAGGTGAGCGAACAGAATAACTGGGGGCCGGTTGTTACGTTTATTGTGGACGCCAATGCTCTGCCGGACATTGTTGCTTCGTTTGTGGAAGCGGGCGACATTTCAAAGCAGCCGTTCGAGAGCGTGGACGTGTCCGTGGAGATAGTCAACGCGGGTGCGGGCCGGGCAGATCCGGCCGATGCCGAGTATTTCGAGACGCTGGTATATCTTACCGGCGATGACGGCACCGACGACAACAGCGTCGGGCTGCTGCAGACGGGGGTACTGGAGCCTTCCGAGGCGCAACAGGGCACGATACGTTTTGCTGCGCCCGGGCGGCGCGGCGTTTATTACCTTCAGGCGCGAACAGACGTCGGCGACTGCATCGGCGAGAGCAACGAATACAACAACCTGACGCGGCGGATCAGGCTCGTTGTGGAGGGTTCGCCGCTGGACAATCAGCCGCCGGTGTTCGTGCGGGTGAACCCTCAGATTGTTGCCGAAGGGCAGACGCTGACTTTTTCGGTTGTGGCGATTGATCCGGAAGGCGACGTGTTGACGTATTTAGCGGTGAGTCGTCCAAGCGGGGCGAGTTTTGTTGACGGTGTTTTCACCTGGACGCCGGATTACGATCAGGCCGGCAGCTACAAGGTGCTGTTCTACGTGAGCGACGGGGAATCGTCGGACTGGCAGGCGGTGGACATTACAGTAACGAATACGAATCGTCCGCCGGTGATCAGCGTTCCGGCGGCTGCAGCGGTCGACGAAGGTCAGTTGGCTACGTTTGCTGTAAGTGCTTCTGATGCGGATGGAGACGTGCTTGTGCACAGGGCGGACAATTTGCCTGCGGGGGCGACATTTGTGGATGGCGTTTTTTCGTGGACGCCGACATACGGGCAAGCGGGAGAGTATGTTGTTGTGTTTTCGGTGAGCGACGGTCATGCGGATAACGGCGAGGCGTCGGCGAGCGTGCTGATTACAGTCAACGACGTGAACCGTCCCCCGGTTGCCCGGGCGGGCGGCGATCGCGCGGCGGACGACCTCGACGGCGACGGCTTCGAGTCGGTTTTGTTGGACGGCAGGGCGTCATACGACCCGGACGGCGACGTACTTACCTATCGCTGGACCGACGCGGGCGGCAGGGTGCTTGCGGCCGAGGCTGCGCCGGTTGTCTCATTTGCGGTTGGCGTTCACGTTGTGACGCTGACTGTTACAGACGCCCGGGGCAGCAGCAGCGCCGAAACGGTAACGATTGAAATTCGGCGGGTCAATCGGCCGCCGGTTGCGCGTGCCGGCGGCGACCGTACAGTCATTGATTACGACGAGGACGGTATCGAAATGATCGTGCTGGACGGCTCGGCTTCCAGTGATCCAGACGGGGTCATAGTTGCCTGGCAATGGCTTCTTTATAACACTGTGATCGGCAGCGGTGCGGTTCGGGAGATTCCGTTGAGCATCGGTACATTCACACTCACGCTGCGGGTGAGCGACGACAGCGGGGCGGTCGGCGAGGATACATTTACAGTGACGGTGATCCCGCCGCCGGTGAACACTGCGCCCGTGTTTGCGCCGATCGGATCACGTACTATCAAGGAGAATGAGAGACTGACATTTGCGGTTGAGGCGGAGGACGCGGAAGGCGATTCGATAACGCTGAGCGCGTCGAATCTGCCGGAGAACGCGACTTTTGCGGATGGGGTATTTGCGTTTCGACCCTGGTACGATCAGAGCGGGGTGTACACGATTGTGTTCACCGCGTCGGACGGAAGGGCTCAGAGCACAGTTGAGGCGACCATCATCGTGGAAGACGTGGTATTAACGGACTGGTACCGGGCATGGCTTGAAAGTATGCGGCGGTAGGCCGGGGTGTTTGTTATGGGACGAAATGAGACATTCTATCGTCCGTGGTGCGGGCGGGCGGGACCGGTTCGCCGCATCGGCCTGTTTTATCGGTCTGCCGGCGGGTGCGGGGAGTCCGGTATTTTGACCTGCGCGGGAACCTATCCTATACTTTATTGTGAACATCAATTGGGGGTAAAGCGCCGGATGCGCAATGACTCATATATGAAATCGTCAAGCAATTCAGGCGGGGACAACATGAACAGATATCGCGGATACATACTGTTGGCGCTGGTTCTTGCGGTTTGGCCGTTTTTTAATGGCTCGGCTTCGGGGGGTGTGATGACGGCCGACCGTTATTATACCTGGGGTATCGACGCAGAAGCGCTGGGTATTCCCGAGGGGAGCATCATTACCGAGGCGGTTCTGACCATTCGGAACATCAGCAACTGGGACAACCAACTATATATTCATCTCGTTGACAATCCTCCAGTCGGTTTCGTGGGGAACACGGATCACGGGGAGGGCGATTTCTTCCAGGATTTCGGCGGACTGCTCAACCCTTCGGGCGTTCAACTGGTGGGCAACGATCTGGTGATTACCTTCAGCCAGGTCGACGATGCGGGTTCGTGGGTGCGGCAGGTGTACGACTGGCCTTTGGACTTTCAGATTTCCGACGGCAGCGTTGTAAGGTATTCATCGGCGCTGCTGGAATTGATCGATTACGCCGGCAACGGCACGCCTTTCGGAATAGGTTTTGACGGGGAGGGGAACAATTATGCTTTCAGCGACATCACTCTGGAGGTGGTTGTCGAACGATACGAGGGTGATGCGTCTTGGGCGTCTTTGACGTTTACGAGCAAGGGTCTGGCCGATCTGGCGGCGTATTGGCCCATGGACGATAATGGGGCAGACAAGTCAGTGGCGGACATTCACGGCGATCATGCAGGCATCGCGAACAGAACGACGGACATGATGCACACGGCTGGGGTAATCGGCGACGCACTATCATTCAACGGGACCACAGATTTTATCAGGGTGCCCGACAGCGTCGAGCTAAGTCCCAGCGAGCATGTCAGCATCGCGGGCTGGTTCTACTTTGACGATCCAGGACAAACCACGGGGCTTGTCTGGAAGCACTCGTACAATTACGCGCTCTATACTGCTGGCGGCGATCTTCGTTTTTCGGTTTGGAATCCCAATGGCATCGAAAGCCGTTCGCGCTTCTCGACGTCTATTTTGAACACCGGCTGGAATTTCATAGTCGGCGTATTCGACGGGCAGAAGACGATACTGTATCTTAACGGCGTGCGAATAGGGGACGCCGGCCAAGCCATCTCCGGCGGGATTCGTAACCGTGCCGGCGATCTGTATATAGGGTGGCGGGCGGACGGCATCGGCACTCCTTTCAAAGGCCGGATCGACAACTTGTGCATAGTCAACGGTGTGCTGTCTCTGCAGGCAATTCAGTTGATGTACGGTGAGGACGCCGGCGATATGGTCGGGCACTGGTCGATGGACGACAATGCTGGGAGTACGGTGGTGAGCGATTTGTCGAATAACGGCAACGTCGGTACGGCCGCTCGCCAGACGGCGGTCATGAGCATCGACGGGAAGATCGACGGCGCCTTCGGCTTCAACGGGGTGAATGATTCCATTCGGGTTGCGGACTGTTCGCTCTTGAGTCCTCGCAACAAGATGACGGTTTCCGGCTGGTTCTATTTCAACAAGGCGGACCAGCATACTGCGCTGGTTTGGAAGGAGAACTACAATTTTGCGCTGTATATCGTTAAGGATGCGGTTCGGTTCTCGATCTGGACGCCCACATCGGCGGAGAGCCGGGCGTGGTTCAGTACAAAGCTTCTGAATTCGGGCTGGAATTTCATTGCGGGCGTATTCGACGGGCAAAGAAGCGTTCTTTACCTCAATGGTTCCGAGGCCGGCGTCCAAGGCGCCGTGGTTTCCGGCGGCATACGCGATCGTGACGGCGATCTTTATATAGGGCGCCGCGGCGACGGCCAAGGCGAATGTTTTGACGGCCGGATGGACGACGTGAGGCTGTACAACATGGCTCTTTCGGCGGAAGACATTCAAGGCTTGATGCAGGAAGCCAACGGTTCGCTGGTCGGTCACTGGGACATGGACGACGCAGAGGCAACGACTCTGGTGCGGGATGTTTCGGGGGTCGGCGGCGACGGGGTGGCAACTCGGACCGCGGACGTGCTGTCGATACAGGGTATTCGAGAGACGGCACTTGCCTTCGACGGGGATGCAGATTACATCTGGGTTCGAGACAGCGAAGCTCTTAGTCCCAGGCAGACGGTGACGGTTTGCGGATGGTTTCGCGTGGATAACCCAGGCGAGAATGTGGGGCTTGTGTGGAAACACAGCTATAACTATGCCCTGTACATGGTCGGCAATACTATACGTTTCAGCGTATGGAACGAAGCTTCGCAGGAAAGCCGCGCGACATGTTCGACAGCGGCACTTGCTGCCGGGTGGAATTTTATCGTCGGGGTCTTCGACGGGTCAAGATCGCTGATTTACATCAACGGGCAACCCGCGGGTACCTCGGGCGGCATCATCAGCGGCGGCATTCGAGACCGCGCGGGCGATCTGTACATAGGCTGCAGGGCCGACGGCGTGGGAGACGTGTTTTTCACGGGCGGCATCGATGATGTCAGGATTTACAGCGAGGCGTTGAACGCTTCTGAGATTCTGGAACTTTTCAACCTGTAGCATAATCTGATCGCCACAATTTATAACTGCAAAAGGCCGCCGGCAACAGTCTGCGGCCTTTTTTTGCAGCCGGTACAAACCTCTTGCCGACGCGGGTTCATTGGCTACAATGGCAAAGGGAAAGGAAGCTCTCTTCGGGAAAGACCGGCCAGGGCCGGCGGCAAGCTTTCTCTTTTGCGGGCTCTAGGTTGAAGACGGGCAATTCATGTACAGTTCTGTTGATGATCGCACGGGGGCGAGCAGAGACATCGTATATCTGACGATAATTCTGTCGATTGCGATGTTGATCGGCATTTACGTGATCAAGACGGGGGTGCTGATATCCGAAGACGGGGTGTTCTATATCAACATGGCCCGGGCGCTGGCGGAGGAGCCGCAGACAGTCTGGCAAAGGCACCCGGCGGGGTATCCTTTTATTGTTCTGTGGGCGCACAAGCTGCTATTGAATGTCGGCAGCGACGATCCGGTGCATTCATGGGTGCTTTCGGGTCAGGTGGTTTCACTGGCATGCAGGCTGGCGGCGCTGGTTGTGCTTTACCGGATTGGGAAGCTGCTGGTTGGCGGCAGGAGGGCGTTTTTGTCGCTGCTTGTATTGGCGGTTCTGCCTGACCTTGCCCATTACGGAAGCGACATTGTGAGGGAATGGCCTTATCTTCTGTTCGTGGCGTGGAGTTTTCTGTATGTTCTTCGTGGCGTGGAGAGAGTCAGACCGTGGGCGTTTGGTCTGGCCGGATTGCTGGCTGGTCTTGGGTATGCGATTCGTCCCGAGGCAGGCCATTTGATATTCGCAGGCGCAGCGTCGATCGTGGGGGCGGGTGCAGGAGGCGTCGGAGGCACAGTTCAGCGGCGTCGGCTTGCGGCTGCGGGGGCAGCACTTCTGGCTGGTTTTGCCGTTCCAGTAATGGCGTATCAGGTACCGCAAGGGCGCTTGCTGCCAATGAACTTCAGTCGGGCTTTGCAGCTTGGCGCCGCAGATTCATCGGCGGAGGATCATGCTTTGGCACAAGCAGATGCAGCCGGTGACGAATGCGTGCAGGCCGCGGTCATGCCTTGGGACGTTGCGGCCTCATTGGGGGCAATCATTGTCGCATTCGGCAAGGTTCTGAGGTGGGCGTTGTTTTTGCCGGTGGTGCTTGGGGCGGGGGTGTGGCTGCGAGACGAG
>JAWLHD010000295.1:0-5769 GCA_041690555.1 Anaerohalosphaeraceae bacterium | reverse complement strand
CGCAGCCCAAGTCGATCATAGCCAGCGGCGGCATCGACTACTGGAAGAATCACGAGTGGTATGATCACGTCATCGCGATCTATGAATTCGACACGCCGGCGGGACCCGCTCGCGCGTCTTACCAGACGATCACGACAAACAGCAACGGCGGCTACTTCGAGATCTTCATGGGCGACGAAGGCACGCTGGACATTTCGGAGGCAGCCGCCCGCGGCGCCGTGTACCGCGAGAGCAGCATTCCGGAAGAGAGCTGGGAAAAGTGGGTCAAGGCTGGGATTATCGCCAAGGAAGAGGTCAAGGCGCCGGCGGCTGAAGCCGATCACGGTGCGACCGATGTTCGCAGTTCGGTGCCGGCGGCGGCGTATACGATTCCGGTGGAGATGAACGTTCCGTTCCACCAGCCGCATCTTGTCAACTTCTTCGATTCTATCCGGGGCAGCGCGAAGCTCACCTGCCCGGGCGAGATCGGCTACGAGACGGCGGTCATGGTGCTCAAGGCCAACGAAGCCGTCGAAGCGGGCAAGCGTCTCACATTCAAGCCCGAAGAGTTCCACGCATAATACGGTTTGGCCGCTGGTACGGGCCAAACGCGGCGCGGGCATCTTGTCCGTGACATTTGATACGTTTTTAAATCGTCTGTGGTCCCCGCGATCACAGACGATTTCTTTTTGTCCCCTTGTTACCCTGTTGGCCAGCTTGACAGTTTCGCCCCGTCCGAATTTCAACTGAACGATTTCCGGCAGAACCAGGGTTTTTCGTTCGTCTATACTATGGTGCAGCGGGCTTCTGCTGAACGCCATCGTTTACAGAGAACGAATGCCTAACACTTTGGAAAGGGGAACGATCATGAATGCACTGCGAGCAGGAAACCAGGGCCGGAATATGGACCGCCGCACTTTTTTGGCGGCCGGTGCGGCCGCAGGCGCCGGACTAATGTGGACGCCGATTGTGGGCGGGCAGGACGAAAGGAAGGCGGATGCCCTCAACGTTGGGCTGATCGGCCTGGGGGAGCAGTGCGGGCGGCTTGTACTGGACGCCATTCTCTCAGCGGAGCTCGACAAGGCCGAGAACATTCGCTTCAAGGCAATCTGTGATATCTGGCCGTACAAGCTGAGGCTGTACACCGGGCGACTGCGTGCAATGAAGCATGACGTGACCGCTTACGAAGATTACGAAGAGATGCTCGACAAGGAGAAGGGCCTCGACGCCGTCATCATCGCAACGCCAGACTGGATGCATGCGCCCATGACGATCGCGGCGCTTAAGGCGGGCGTGCACGTCTATTGCGAGAAGGAGATGTCCAACAGTCTCGATGAAGCGAAGAAGATGGTGCAGGCGGCGAAGTCCACGGGCAAGCTGCTGCAGATCGGCCATCAGCGAAGAAGCAATCCCCGTTATATCATCGCCGAAGAGATAGTCCGCAAGCACCGCCTTGCCGGCAAGATCAAGAACGCCAACGCCCAGTGGAACCGGCCGGTTTCGGGTCACAAGGTGCCCGTACCCGCGAACGAGAAGATCTGGATCGAAGAGTCGAAGCTCAGGAAGTACGGTTACGGTTCTATGAACGAACTGATTAACTGGCGCTGGTTCGAGAAGTACGGCGGCGGTCCGCTGGGCGATCTCGGCTCGCACCAGATCGACATCTTCTCGTGGTTTTTCGGGAATGTCAATCCTTCGTCCGTCATCGCCGCGGGCGGCAGCGATTATTACAGGTATCAGCACAACGAAGACGTCATGGCGGTCTACGAATACAAGGGCAACGCCGGCACGGTTCGGGCATTCTACCAGGTGCTCAACACATGCGGCTACGGCACTTACGGCGGCTATTATGAGACATTCATGGGCGACGCCGCGACGCTGCTCATATCCGAGTTCGGCGGCGACTGGAACAACGGCTGGCTGTTTCGCGAGAATTACGACTGGGCGGACAAGGAAGACCTGCTGAAGCGCTGGGACAAGTGCACCGAACTCGGCTACGTGGGCAAACGCAGCGAAGACGCCGAGAAGAGACAGCAGGAAGACGCTCTGCTTAAGATAGGCAGTTCGATCGCGGTGCCGCATTTCTTTCCGCTCCTCAAGCAGTTGAGTCTGCCGGTGCACACGCCGCACCTGAAGAACTTTTTCGATGCGATTCGCGGCAAGGCGAAGCTGACCTGTCCAGCCGAGGTTGCTTACGAGACTGCGGTCGCCGTCCTCCGCGCCAATGATGCGATCAAGACCGGCAATAAAGTGGTATTCAGGCCGGAAGACTTCAAGGTTTAGGGCGCCTGGGCGGTGCGTCGCGGGTTTGACGATGCGATAAAGCAGAAAAATTTCGCTTTACACAGGCCGATTTTCCGTTATAAGTATCCGCGGCGATGCGGAGGCAGTGCCTTCGTGTGGCCTCGCTGTGCAATGATACCGGGCCGGATCAACAGCAGCCTGCGACGTACCGGTAAGACCATCAAAGGAATTGTGTTTAGGAGAATGGATCATGAGTAACGGCGGACTTCCAAACTATTTGAAAATGGCCAAGCCCAATCCCGCCACCAATCGTGCACCCTGGTACAAGAACACCGCACAAACCTATGCAGGCATCATGTTGTGGTTTGTGTTCTGGAACGAAGTTCCCGTGGGACGTTCGCTCCAGCCGGGAACACCCTACAGCGGGTTTGCCGGCGGCATTCTCTCGCAGGGCCTTGGCGTCGCAATCCTGGGCGTAATTCTCGCCGCCCTGATCTGCCACTTTCTCTTCTACGTCGTTCCAGGCATGTTGGGCATGAAGTCCGGGCTGCCGCTGTACATCGTGGGCACTTCCACGTATGGTGCGCAGGGCGGCTTTCTCATGCCTGGATTCCTTATGGGCGTCCTTCAGTTTGGGTGGCTTGCGGTTAACGCGTTTTTTGCGGGCGTTCTTCTGTGTGCTCCCTTTGGACAGGGACCCGGCACGGCTGCTCATGCAATCGTCGCGACGCTGTGGGCGGTAGGCGCGGCCTTCATGGGAGTTAAAGGCATTCAATACGTTGCAAAGGTTGCAACGTTCCTGCCGCTGATCCCGCTTGCGATCCTGATTATCCTTGTCGTATCCACAATTGGCGGTATCGGCGACTTCGACTCACAGGCGCTGATCGACAGGACCGCGGCTGTGGAAGTGCAGCAGGAAGTAACGCTTGCCGACGGCGCGACCGAAACTCAAACTATTAGAGCGGCTGCACCGCTGAGCACCTTCGGCGTCGTGGCGTTGGTCCTCACGTACATAGTTGGATTCTTTGCAACGGCCGGCGCCGCGGGGGCGGACTTCGGCATGAACAACCGCGACGCCAGGGATGTCCAGCTTGGCGGACTCGTCGGCATTGCCGGCTCGACGATTCTTGCCGGCGGTGCGGCTCTGCTGATCGTTGCCGGTGCACATGGCGCGGGCAAGGCAAGTGACGGTGCGGCTATGGCTGCGACGAGCTTGATGGGCGACGTGATGGGCAGCACCCGGATCGGCGGCGTGTTCATGTATCTGCTGGCGATTGCGGCATTCCCGCCGGCTTGCTTTTCGTCGTTTATCGCGGCCAACAGCTTCAAGACGACACTGCCCAACGTGAAGCCCATGATATCGTGCGGAATCGGCACGCTCGTGGCGGTAATTCTGGCGGTTACGGGACTGGCAGGGAACGCTGTCGGCGTCTTCAATATCATCGGCGCGTCGTTCGGTCCGATCTGCGGCGCCATGATGGTCGACTACCTGCTCAGCGGCAGGAAGTGGGCCGGTCCGCGGGCGGGCGTCAACTGGGCCGGCTGGATTTCGTGGCTGGTCGGCTTCATCGTGGGCATGGCCCCGATGGTTGGGCTGGCGCAGATTCCTGCTGCTCCGGTCGCGGCGTTCATCGTTGGTGCGGTCCTTTACTTCGCGCTTGCCAAGGCCGGTCTTGAGCCGCAGGTTGTGCCTCTTGAGCCGGCGCCGGTGGCGCAGGAGCCGCAGGCTGCCGCCGCGCCGCCGCCAGTGGCTGAGCCCACCCCCCCGGCCGAAGGCAAATAGCTCTCAGAATCTTGAATCGAAATGACGTACCGCGCCGCAGGATGATTCGATGTCCTGCGGCGTCTTTTTTTTGCCGAGACTTTTATGAATGATCTGCCTGATTGTGGCCGGGACCGACAGGCATACCCTGATTTCCGGTGGGTTATCCTTGCCTTGCTCTTCTGTGCCACGACCGTCAACTACCTGGACCGTATCGTATTGGGCAACGTTGCCGACACTGTCAAGACGTATCTTGGGCTCAGTGAGAAACAGTACGGCTACATTGTCGCCGCCTTCCAAACCGGGTATGCCGCCGGATTATTGATTGCCGGCCGGGTTATGGATTGGCTGGGCGCCCGCGTTGGCTATCTTATGGCAATCGCGGCTTGGTCGGCGGTTACTTGTCTAACGGGCGTTAGCAACTCACTTGGCACGCTTATAGCGGCACAGTGCGTGATGGGGCTGGCTGCGGCGGGCAATTTTCCGGCGGCGATCAAGACTGTAGCAGAGTGGTTTCCCGCTCGTCAGAGGTCGTTGGCGACGTCGCTGTTCAACAGCGGACCGAGCGTCGCTCTCGTCGTAGGCCCGCCGATTATCGCATGGCTGTTGATCGGCACCGGCAGTTGGCGGCTCACGTTTGTTGTGATGGGTTCCGTCGGATTCGTGCTGGTCGCGGTTTGGCCGTTTGTCTACCGCCGACCGCTGCACCTGTCAAATCTTGAAGGTGGTGTGCATGAGAGCCCGCGGGCGGCAAGACTGCGATGGTCGCGCCTATTGACGCACCGGGAGACATTCGGCATTATGATCGGCAAGTTCTGCACCGACCCGGTTTGGTGGTTCTATATTGCCTGGCTGCCCAGCTATCTTGCCCGCAATCGCGATTTCGATATCATGAAGATCGGACTGACGCTTCCCGTCATATATGGGCTGGCGATCATTGGCGGCAACTTCGCAGGCTGGACGGCGGGGTTCCTGATACGCAGGGGCTGGAAGCCGCGTAATGCTCGTAAAATGGTCATGCTGACCTGTGCACTGTGCATGCCGGTGTCGGCGTTTGCGGTTTATGCGCAGCAGCCGTGGGCGGCGATTTTGCTTGTAAGTCTTGCAAATGTGGCACATAACGGCTGGTCGGCGAATATCTTTACGCTTGTGGGGGATTGTTTCAAGCCTGCGGCCGTGGGTTCGGTTACCGGGCTGATTGGTTTTGCGGGGGCTGTAGGGGGGATTTTGATCTCCGGCCTTGCGTCGGGGCTTATTATCGAGCATTTCGGGTATGTGCCGATCTTTCTGTTGATGGGTGCGCTGCATCCGCTGGCAATGGTTTTTGTGCATATGCTGGTTAAGCCCGGCGAGCCGATCGATCCGTGAGCGGCCTGACGCAAATCCTGGTCGAGGCGGCACTTGAAAGCGGTGTTGCGATATGGTACAAGGGGTTTGACGGCGGCAGGGCGTTCGAAAACGCGTTTTGCAGGCTGCCGTTGAGGACCGGGCTGCCGGAGAAGAGATGAGCGAAATGACGCATCGTCAGAGGGTACTTGCCGCCATGCGACACCAGCGGCCTGACCGCATACCTTTTGACCTGGGGAGCACACTCGTTACAGGGATCACAAAAGGCGCATATCTTAAGCTGGCACAAGCACTTGCGATTGCCACGGGGGAGGTCGAACTTTGTGATTATATTCAGCAGCTTCCTTATGTTTGCGACAATATTCTGGGGGCGCTGGACGTCGATATAAGGGGATTAATCCCGAATTTCGGGCGGAAGAGGCCTGATTTGCGGATGG
>JAWLHD010000294.1:0-5797 GCA_041690555.1 Anaerohalosphaeraceae bacterium | reverse complement strand
AGCAATGCTGTCTATGAATACGTTACAATTGACGGGGTAAACGCTAACCTTCGGTCCGGTGACAACCTCGTTGCCGTTGAGGTACATCAGGTCAGCTCGACCAGTTCGGATATTGTATTTGGCCTGGCCATCGATGCGGTGATCAAACGCACCGTACAGACAGACGATCCGCTGGAAAACGCCAGGCGGCTAATGGCGAATCTGCGGATAACGGAACTGATGTACAACCCGATCGGTGGGACCAGTTTCGAATTCGTCGAGCTGCAGAACATCGGCGATGAGTATCTGGACCTCGCTGGCGTGCGTCTGGATGAAGGTGTTACTTTCACGTTTCCGGAAATCACTCTGGCGAGGGGCACATACGTCGTAGTTGTCAACGATGCCGTCGCTTTTGAGGAGCGGTACGGGAGCGGGATCAACGTGGCCGGCGAGTTTGAGGGCAATCTTAGCAACAGCGGCGAGAATATTGTTCTGCGGCTGCCGCATCCGCTGGAGGCGGCGATCCTGCGTATGGAATACAGTGACACGTGGGATCCCTCGACAGATGGCGACGGATATGCATTGGTCATCCGGGACGTTACGGCCGACCGTGCTGACTGGAACCGGGCCTCCGGTTGGGCTGCTGGAGCAAACATATACGGTTCGCCAGGGGCCGCCGACTGATCACTTGCGCGTGTCATATGGGGGCTTGCCTGGTATGGCCGCTTCGGCTCCCGAACCGCCGACACACGGATTTTCAATCTATCAGCCACTTTTCATAAGTCATCTTAATGAAATGGCTTACGAGCAGAACAGAATCTCGCTTACAAACCAGCTTACAAAACACAGAATCTATTCTGACATGAACTGCAGATCTGTTCTCCAATCTGCCCTCACGATATGTCTGCAATGCACGGCATTTTTGCCCCGCTTTCATTTTTCGAGAACTTCTGTGGTTGAAATAATCGTAAGAGGTGCCATAGAGTATTAGTCGTGGCGGTTTTTCGCAAGTCTTGCCTGAGTGAGGTGGCGGCAAAACTCCAAACGATTCCCAAGTCGCCACGTTTTTGTGTTTATATGTACGTTATGGCTGACGCTTGAAGTGCACTTTTTGGCAAAATGTGAATAGGCTTTTGTCTCTATTGTTCACGAGTTTTCGGCCCATTTGGGCAATCTACCGCATCGAACAGCATGACAGAGCATGACAATCATACAGATCGAGACCGGCAGGACGGCGTTTTTATGAGTTTGCTGGTCCCTAATCAGCGAGGCATCTGGGCGTTCATACTGTGCCTGGTCCCCAACAAAGCCGACGCTGAAGACATTTTGCAAGAAACTCTGCTGGAACTGTGGAGGAAATTTGACACGTTTGAGATTGGCACCGACTTCGTGGCATGGGGCGTTACAATCGCCAAGTACAAGGTGTATGAATACCGCAGAAAATCGAAAGGCTCCAAACTCCAGTTCAGGGATGAACTGGTTCAGTTGCTCGAAACCGAATCCGAACAACACCGCAAGAATATATCGCTTTATACTGATGTATTGAGGCGATGTACGCAGAAGCTTACTTCAAAAGAGCAAGAACTTCTGCAATTGAAACACGGGCAGGATTTGACTCTGGAGAAGATTGCCAAGCGAACCGGCATCTCCTTTCAGGCGGTGCATAAAGCCATAAGTCGGATTTATACCAAACTGGTGTGGTGCATCAGGCTCACTCTGCGAGAGGAGCAGGCGATATGACTGCGTATAATGAATTGTTACGCGAAGTCGCTGAATTGTTTTCGCTGTCCATCGGCGGCGATATCGGCATTGAGGAATTTCGCAGGCTGGAGGAGTTACTGCACGAAAATGCGTCGGCCCGCGAGTACTATTATGATCTGCTGCTAACGGCCATAGGATTGAATGATATAGATGTAATGCCGTATCTGCGAGCGAAGGAAGTTTCCGCGGGATATGATGCGGCTTTGTGGCAGGCCGTGGCAGAAAGCGAAAGAGAAGCGCCGAGCGTTCACATCGAAAGCACAACAATTCCCGCCACGGAGCCCCAGCCGGACCCGGCGGCCGTGGAAAACCCGAAGCGGACGCTAAGCAGGTTTTCCATTCATGCACTGCTTTTCTCGGCTGCTGCCGTAATGTTGTTCACGGCTATGCTTTTCATCCCAACCGGCCCTTCGTATGTAGCGATCCTGACTGATTCAAGTGATGCCGAATGGATAAGGGCCACAGAGATACCGGTAACAGGGCGTGGGCTTGCGCGAGGCGAATTCGCTCTGGCCCAGGGCTTTGCCGAGATAACCTTTACCGATGGGGCTATAGTTGTCATCGAGGCGCCGGCAGTGTTTGAACTGGAGAGCCCCGGGAGCATGTTTCTCTCCAGCGGCAAAGCAAGTGCTGTAGTTCCCGAGTATGCACGAGGTTTTACAATTAACACGTTCAGCGGCACCATTGTCGATCTTGGAACGGAATTCGGCGTACGGATCGAGGGCAATGGCTCGTGCAGTCTGCACATGTTCAGTGGTCAGGCACGCCTGATAACAGCAGCCGGGAACAAGGCGGCGACGCGTTACCTGGTCGACACGAACGAAGCCAGGCGGGTCTGCGGCATTACCGGTCAAGTGGAAGCAATCCGAATAGATGACAAGGCTTTTGTCAGGTACATAGACTCACAGAGGGGCTTTTTATGGAGGGGCGAGAGCCTGAGCCTTGCTGATGTAGTCGGCGGAGGAGACGGTTTCGGAGTGCCTCCGGGAGAAACAGGGATTGATCCGGCCAGCGGAGAGTTGTGCAGCAGGATTTTGAGACAGGAGCGCCCAGGGACGGGCCAATACGTCCCGGTCGCGGATGTTCTTCATGTGGATGGGGTGTTTAGTCTTAACGGCCAAGCGGAACCAATGAAGGTCAGTTCCGCGGGACACGAATTTGGCGGCTTTGGGCCAAACGGCGGCACATTCTACACGGATATCACAACCGGAGGCAAGGATCGTAAGTCGGTACTGGACGGCGTGGAGTATGGAGTTGAAGAGGCATATATATATATGCGCCCGAACGTGGGCATAACGTTCGACCTGGACAATATAAAAAAGGACTTGCCCGAATTCCAATGCAGTAGTTTTATCGCGAGAATCGGCTGTTCCAGCAAAAGTACTGGCGCTTCTGTGTCCCACTTCTGGGTTCTCGTGGACGGCGTACTGCGGTGGAAAAGTGGCGATATCACAAGGGACTCCGGTGGTGTCGACGTCAATGTGAAGCTGAATAATACCGACCGGTTCCTAACGCTGGCCACTACCGACGGCGGAGACGGCTGGGAAGATGACTGGTGTTTATACGGCAATCCGGAACTGAAGCTTGAGCTTCGTAAAGGGAAGCCGGGCGCCGGCCAGTTGATAACCGCCGACGCATCTTCGAGAAGACAGAGGTGATGAATGACTTTTTGCTTCGCTGGTAGGGGTGTTTTTGGGAAATCGTGATATTGGCGAAAAGGAAAGGAAAATGGCCAGAAGAAAAGCATTTACATTAATCGAGCTGCTGGTGGTAATCGCGATCATTGCGCTGCTGTTGTCCATATTGTCGCCGGCCCTGAACAGGGTTAAACGGGAAGCAAGGAAGATTCTTTGCATGAGCAATCACAAGCAGATAGGTTTGGGTCTGCTGGCGTTCGCAACCAACCATGACGAGAAGTTCCCCGAACATCCCGGTCAGGGTGGCAATGGGGCACCATACTACTATGTGCAAAACAGGAATAATCTCGCAAGGGATATTCTGGACTATGTCGGCGAGACTCCACAGATCTTTGTTTGCCCTGTGGCGCCTCCGGGGGTGGAGCCTCCCAATCCTGACCTGAGGGCGCCCCAGACCTTCAGGTGGAACTTCTACTATATGGCCAACTATGTTAATGAGGGTCTGAACTATATTTCACCTGTCACCAGATCGACCGCGGCCAGCATAAACGGTTTATGGTCGGAGCATACCGCCGATGTAGGCGGAAGTTGGGGAAATATCCGCGCCAGCCACGTCAGAGGGTCGGCTGGAAAATACCCGGACACGCTGGAAGGCGTTGCTGATTACGGTTCGTCTTACCTCCAATGGAGCGTAGTGGAGGACGAGAAGATTGATGATGTTACGTGTGTGTATGTCGACGGCAGTTGCGACCGGCTGAAACTTGAACAGATGTATTATGCTCCCACACAGTACGGCGGCAACTGGTATCCGCCGACTCAAGGTTACGGACCCAATTACTCAAGGCCGTGACAAGCCGTATGGGCGAGCAGACAAGCGATGAACGTCGAATTGGAGTGAGTGGCTGAAGAAGAAGAAGAGGGTATAACCTATTCGAGTTGAATTAGTTTGTGGAGGTCGTGATGAAATCACAGGCGTGTGCAGGCCGCTTGCGGCCGCGGCAATTTTCGATCAGGAGAGGTCCGCCCTATCAAACCACAGGAGGTCTTATTTCGTTCTTCCATTGTCCCAGTCAAAGAGTGTGGTGGGATTTGGCAGCAGCATGTGTGGGACACGTTGCAACCGAATTTGTAAATGGTTATTATTGTTTAAGGAGTCACATGATGAAAGCGAACCTTCTTTTATTGTTCATCAGCGTGTTGCTGATGGTTGCCGGTTCTGCAAGCGCGGCCTCGTTTTATGACGGGTTTGAAACGGACACCAGCGCAGACTACATCGGAACGCGGACATACGGCACCGGTGCGGTCGATTTCAACGTTTCCGGCGGAATGCTGAACGTTACCACCGGCGGCAGCACAACCTATAGTGTGTTCCACCAGACTGCCTCGCTTGAGGTAGGCGAGGCGGTGGGCATTGTTTCAAAAGCGAGCAACGGCCAAGAAACGTACTTAACCGTTTCAACGATCACAAGGAGTCCGAATACCGGAACCGAAAACGGCATTCGGTTTCATGTCCAAAACGCATCCAATATAAGGGCACGGGTTTATCGAAATGGCGCTGAGAGTGCTATAAACTACGGCGCTTATCCCACCGGTATTGATCTTACGCTTTATGTCTTCCGCAAGACGGAGACCGTGTACGGCGTTGGCTATCATGACGGCGCGGAGCTTACGGTACTCGACGAGGAAATCGAAATCCCCCAAACAGCCGGTGTGGCGGGTCTTTACGTGGGCGTCGAGGTATACGGCGGCACGAGAAGCTTCGATGATCTCCATATTGTGGTTCTGGACGATATTCCCAGCGACGTCGCCACTTCTCCCCTTCCTGCCAACAACGAAACTGCTGTACCACTTGATACGATGCTGACATGGAATCCCGTAAATGTTTTTGCACCGGTCAAACAGGTCCTGTTGTTCCGTGAGGATCCGAATTTTCCGGCCGACGGCACTGTCATAGTTGACCCTGTGGTTGACCTGGATCTTGACGACGATCCGAAAACCACCCAGGTGACCGTACCGATTTCTCTGGAGCACGGCACGACATACTACTGGAGGGTCGACGCATACGAGCCCAATGATGTCGGCACGCAGGATCCCATCGCTCGACCTGGCATAGTCTGGAGCTTTACAACTCTGCTGGCGAGCGCGGAGATACTTGTCGGACCCGCCAGTCAGACAGTTCCAATCGGCGGGACAGCTCAGTTTTCCATAACCGTCACAGAGGCCACGACGGGGTTCCAGTGGTACAAGGACGGTGTTGCACTGACCGACGGCGCCGGTATCACAGGTGCTCGTTCACAGGTGCTGACCATCAACGATGTTCAGTTGGCCGATGAAGGTTATTATTACTGTGTTGCTTCCAACGACCTGCCGAGCCAGGTTGCGTCCACTGAAGCACGGCTGGTTATTCAGCGGCTGGTCGG
>JAWLHD010000293.1:0-5817 GCA_041690555.1 Anaerohalosphaeraceae bacterium | reverse complement strand
CAGCCCCGCCGCCGCCCCCGCCCCGGCTATGATAACCCCCTCAATAACGTATATCTGCCGTATCAGCCTTGGCGTATACCCCAACGCAAGAAGCAGCCCCGATTGATCGCTCCGCTTCTCCACACCAAACACAAAAACCAGACCCAGCAGAATAACCGCCGAGGCTATCAGAAACATGCTCAAGCCTAAGAACAATCCCCCGAAATCAGTACCCTCCTTCGTCGCACGCACTGCCGCCGCACGAACAGGCTCGAAAAACAAACCCGCCGACGCCGGATCAACACCCTGCACGATATGCGTCGCAATATCCTTAGCCGACTGCCCCTCCATCGGGAAACGCACCGACGTCAGCCCACCGAATCGGTTGGCCCACATCTTCTGCCCAGCCGCCAATGTCACAAAAGCCTTCGGCGTCCCACGGTACATCTCCCACCACGCCTCGTCCTTCTCGCGAATCCTGTCCAGATCAATCGCGACCCCCGGCTTCCACTCCCGGCAGCTGTCCGCGTCGGCCAGTCCCGGAAACGCCGGCATCAGTGTGGCGTCCGCCGCTGTACCCGCAATAGGCACAACGCGCCGCACACGAAACTCAGCGCTCTCCTCAGCCAAACGCCCAGCATCTCCCGTCGTGTAGTATTTGAGCGATACCGTATCGCCGATCTTCGCACCAATATCCTCCGCCAGCCAGTCATTGATGATGATATCATCGTCCCCCATCTCATCAGTGACCAGATCCCCCTTGCCCCTCGCCTCCATCGCCGCGACAAAAGAATACGGCGTCGCCCGCTCGCCCAGACGCAACTCATTCACAAAATAGGTAAGCACGCCCGCCGGACCCTTACCCGCCGCCGTCACCGACTCCGCCAGAACGTCATCGATGAACACCCGACTGCTGATCACCTCTATTATCCCCTCCTCCGCCAGCGTCCTCACCTCCAAACCCAGGTCCGCCAGCCGCACGCATCCCGCCAGTGCCTCGTCCGCCTGCGCAGCATCCAGTCCCCCGCGCCTCCCTGCCGCCAGTAGCAGATTCGCCCGACCGGCCTGATCCGCCCTCTCGCTCAACCAGCCCAATGGCACAAACGCGTTAAAAGGCGCCGTCTGGTTCGCCTGTAAACTGAACCGCCCGAAATCCCCCTCACCCGCAACCCCCGCAACAGTCAGCCGAAACCCAATAGACAAATCCCCCTCCGGTGTCAAAGGCACATCCCGCGGCATCAACCCCGGCTTGGCGATTCGAAGCAGAACCTCATCCCCAACAACCACCTTCAGCCGCCCCGCCAAAGGCTCATTCAATATTACCGCGTCTTCGACCAGTTCCGCCCCAATCCCCGCCGCATCGCCAACCTCGAAGAACCGCTCATCCACCCCCAACACCTGCACCCGCGGCGCGCGAGTCTCCCCCGCCCCGTCGGTCACCAGCCCTCGAAGCACCATCGCCGGCGCAACACGCACCTCCAACCGACCCGCCAACTCATCCGCCACCGCCGCCCGAAAGAACCGGTTCGGCGAAACAAGAGCCAACTCCGTCTCCCCCAAACGAGCCCCCACCAGACGCCGGAGGCTGTAACGCACCGAATCCCCAACCAGCAACGCCCCCGCCAGAATCATCGTCGCCACCGCCGCCGCCAGAAACACACCGACGTTCGTCCGCCGGAAGAACACTAGGCTCCGCAGAATTAACCGCCAAACGCTCATCTACGCCGCTCCCTCTTCGAGAACGCCGTCGTATAGCTCCATTATCCGCCCCATGCACTCCGCCAACCGCAGCGAATGCGTAACCGCCACCAGCGCCACCCGCTGTCGCAGGTTCGCCTCCACCAGGATATCGATAATGTTTTCCGACGCCTCCCGATCAAGCGACCCCGTGGGCTCATCAGCCAGAAGCAGTGCCGGCTTATTGATCAGCGCCCGCACCACCGCCACCCGCTGCCTCTGCCCTCCCGACAACTCCCCCGGCCGATACCCCATACGGTCCTTAAGCCCCGCCGCCTCCAAGAGCTCCACAGCACGGTCCTGCACTTCCTTGCCCGGTCTGCTCCCCGCCATCGCCAGAGTCGGCACAAGCACATTCTCCAAAACCGTACACTGGCTGAGCAAATGGTGCATTTGAAAAACGAACCCGATCTTCTGATTCCGAACCCCCGCAAGCTCCTCCTCGCCCAGCGACGCCAGATCCTGTCCGTCCAACAGCACCTGCCCCCCCGTAGGCCTGTCAAGCGCCCCGATAATATTCAAGAGCGTGCTCTTGCCGCAACCCGAAGGCCCTACTATCGCAATCGACTCTCCGGCATGAAGATCAAGCGATACATCCCGCAGAACCTCCACCTTCTCCGCCGAATCTGGCGACCCGTAAGTCTTCGCAACGTGAACAAGCTTCAGCATATCGACTCCCGCCCGCCCTTGACAACTTCCTCAAGTATCCGAACCATCCGATCAGCCGCTCTGCGAACGTCGAACTTTTCGAAAACCGCCGCCTTACCCGCCTCGCCAAGCGCCCGCAAACGCTCCCGATCCTTCAACAGCCCCGTTAGCGCCCCCGCTAATGTCCGAGCATCGTTAGGCTCGTACGTCACACAAGCCCCGCCCGTCAGCGACTCCATCTCATCAAAAACTCCGCCCGCCGGCTCCACCGCCGGCACTCCCGCAGCCAGCGACTCCACAACGTACAGCCCGCACGCCACAGGCCGCTTCTCCGGCACTGATAACACCGAAAGTCCCCGCAAAAACGCATATCGTTCCTCAGGCCCGTATGCCGAAACAAAATCCACGTCCGCCGCAAGCCCGCTCGACGCCAGCCGCTTATTAATTACCCGCAAAAAAGCCGCATCCGCCCCAGTCTGTCCCCCCGCAATCTTCAACTTCGTCGCGGCAAGCGCCGCATCACGCTTCAGCAGCGCAAACGCCTCAACAAGCGTATCCAGCCCGTGTGCCCCCGACATCCGCGAAAGGTACCCCACCGTCGGCGACTCCGGCTCCAACCGAAGCGAATCCCAACCCTCCAAAGAAATCCCCGCATGCGCAACATGCATCTTACCTTCCTCGATCGAAAGCCGCCGCTTCATCACCTCCGCAAAATAACCGCTCACCGAAATGAACGCATCTATGTCCCGCACCCGCCCGGCAACAAGCCGCCACGCCTCGCTGGCATAAGGCTCCCCCAGCCCGTCCAGAAATCCATCCTCATCCTGCAGCAGGCATACCACCTTCGCCCCCACCCGCTTCCTGATCACCCCAGCCGCCCCTGCCAGAAGCGCATTGCTAAGCACAACCACGTCCGGCCGGTTCTCACCCTCGCACAGCCATACCGCCAGCCTCTCCAGTTCCTTCGCCTGCCGCCCGTCCTCACCGCGAAGCATCGAAACCGTCATCTCACCCAACGTCCGGGCGTCCGTCATCGAAGCCTTGCGACCCACCAAATTCAACAGCTTGTCTGAATCCAGAACACGATCAATCCAACGAGGAGTACGTTGGAACAGGTCCAGTTTCTGCTGCAAATAGACGTTAATACCCCCAAAAAACACTGGCGCAGAGGTCTCTGCCCGCTCGCCGCCAACCGAAACCGGCAGATACAGCGGCACCATCACCATCTCATGCCCAAGACCGCCAATCGCCCGCACAAGACCAAGATCGCGCAGACAATTCTCGCAGTAGAAATTATCTCCCGAACCAGGCGTCAATTGCATAATCTTCATGGCATCGTGCCTTTCGTGCAAGCTTTCCAATTCGTAATCACCCTCCCCTCCAATGAAGAGGCACAAATCTTACCACACATCTGCGCCCCTTTCAACATGCCCACACTGCCTCCGGCACGATTTTTCATCCTTATGTATTGACTTTGAGCTTTGTATCGGTCATAATCTCTGTAGGCGATTAACAACTATTCAGGTAACGCTTAGGCTGGTTTTCAGGGCACGGGTTGAATGTCTGCCCAGGCAGGTCGGTCTGCCGCACAGGCGCCGGCCCGTTCCACCCACGCCTCAGTGCGTTGTCAGTTAGGAGGCATGACGTATGCACCTGGTTGTAAAACAATCCGGCACGCTCGTCAAGGATCTGCACTTTGCCCGAGGCCCGATATACATCGGACGCCAGCTCGAAAGTCACCTCTGTCTCGCCGACCTCGCAGTCTCGCGCGAACACGCCGTCATCTACGGAGCAGACAACACTCAATGGTTCGCCGAAGACCTCGGCAGCGCAAACAAAACTTTCCTGAACAAAAAAGCTATACATAAGTCCGAGATCGCCGATGGCGACGTATTACAGATCGCCAACTTCACCATCGAAGTCCAGCTCAGCGACGACAATGGCAACGGCGGTGCAATGAGTATGGGCGATACCCTCGCAATGGACGTCCACACCCCCGAAACCATCGTCCGCCGCTACGAAGCAAAGGACGCTCCCCCCATCCGATTCAATCCCTCCCGCGCAAAGGAATATCTCAAGGCCACCGCCGCCATCATCAACGCCCCAACCCCCGAACAGCTCCTCGACGCACTCATGACCATCACCGCCGAGCAGTTCGCCGCCTTCCACAACTGGATCGGCCTCAGAACCGCAACCGCCGGCGAACTCACCTACGAAGCCGGCCACAAAAGCACCGGCCAGGATGTCCGCCTCGAAGAACTCATCTTCGCCAAAATGATCGTCGACGCAATGAACAAACTCGAATACACCCTGATACCCCTCCTCCCGAAAGACAAACAGTACGAACGAATCCGCTCCGGCCTCATCGTACCCGTCGAAGGACCATCAGGATGCCACGGCGTAATATACGTCGACAACGCCACCGACCGGACGCACTACAGCCTCGCCGATCTCGACTACCTCGTCCTGCTTGCCGTCCAGACCGGCACAATGCTCGAGAAACTCGCCACAGAATAGCCGTCAGGATACGCAACTTGCGTCCGTTTACGAGTGAATCTGCGAAATGAATGGATCAAGATGACCTAATCCTGGTGAACAAGGTACGGAGTCCTCATACTCCTCTATGATCGTTTGGATCAGGCGCTTCACCGAAACGATTTCTTTACAGCGCCAGGCATTACTGCCGGCAAACGCAAACGACTCGTCTAATTTTCCGTCTGATGCTTTGGCCAATACCTCGGCGATACAGTAAGGCGCTGCTGACGGATTACAGGTTTTCAAGCAATGGTACTTGCATCTAAACGGCACCCTGTGCCCTTGCATAATCTTTTCAACAAACGGATTGCGGATCACCCGGCCCGGTAGTCCCACAGGGCTCTTGATCACCGTTATGTCCGTGGGTTCGGCGTCAAGATAGGCCTGTTTGAATCGTCGGTCGACATCACATTCCTCAGTGCAGACAAAACGCGTAGCCATCTGCACGCCCGAGGCCCCGACCTTGAGATAGTGTGCCATATCCTGCCCGGTAAAAACTCCGCCCGCAGCAATCACAGGCATTGGTACCGGCAATTTACGTGTGAATTCGATGACATCAGCCAATGTTTGGTCTAAGGTAGGTCTGTTCTCCTTGATTTGATCAAGACTGTATCCCAGATGGCCGCCGGCACTGATGCCCTCGACAATTACGGCGTCTGGACAGCGATTAAAATCTCTCATCCATTTCCGGCAAATGATGTTTAGTGATCGCATCGATGAAACGATCGGAACCAGTTGAATATCCGTTCCTGCGGTGTAGGCAGGCAGCTGTAGAGGAAGACCCGCCCCAGATATGATCACATCCACCTTCTCGTCGACGCAAACCCGTATCAGGGATTCATAATCTGAAAGTGCAACCATCGCATTGACACCGATTACCCCACGAGTCATCGTCCGTGCCTTTCGAATTTCCTCGCG